>NZ_JAWOUS010000038.1:0-16325 GCF_033339495.1 Vibrio sp. 2134-1 | reverse complement strand
TCGACTCAAAACGCCATCAAATTTTTCTTCAGGTTGGAATTCTTCGACGCGACTTTGAATTGGTGTCACGTTTTTCAGCCCTAATGTGTGCACGACTTGCTTGATAAAACGGATGCGTTTGCCAAGACTGTCGAGCAAAAAGAAGGTTTTCTCAGGGTTCATGATTGCCAAAGGGATGCCCGGTAACCCCGGACCAGTACCAACATCAATGAAGCGCTCACCGGGCAGGTGTGCGCTTACAACGATACTATCAAGAATATGTTTCACTAACATATCAAGCGGATCACGTACCGATGTTAAATTGTACGCTTTGTTCCATTTGTCGAGCAGTTCGACATAACCAACTAACTGCTCTCGTTGCTGTTCTGACACTTCCAAATCGGTTTTCGCGATCAGTGAATCCAGCTTTGTTCGCAATGCACTCATTATTCTTCCTCACCTTTCTTCAGCAAACCATGCTTTTTCAAGTGAACAAGTAGAATAGAAATTGCAGCAGGCGTAATACCAGAAATGCGTGATGCAATACCGATGCTCTCTGGTTTGGCCTCGCTCAGTTTAGCAACGACTTCGTTTGATAAACCTTTTACATCGCGGTAATCCAAATCAGCAGGTAACTTGGTATTTTCGTGACGCAGTGATTTTTCGATCTCTTCCTGCTGACGCTTGATGTAACCATCATATTTCACTTGAATTTCAACTTGCTCAGCCGCTTGCTGATCTTCAAGTGCAGGAGCAAACGCTTCAAGTTGCGTCAGTTGCGAATAAGTGATCTCAGGACGACGCAGAAGATCCTCACCACTCGCTTCACGGGCCATTGGGGTTTTCAGCAGCTTGTTCAGCTCATCAACACCCTCTGACTTCGGATTCATCCACGTTGCTTTCAAACGCTGACGCTCCGTTTCCATATTGTTGATTTTCTCGTTAAAGCGAGCCCAACGAACATCATCAATCAAGCCTAGCTCGCGCGCTTTTTCCGTTAAACGTAAATCGGCGTTATCTTCACGAAGTAGCAGGCGGTATTCCGCACGAGAAGTGAACATGCGGTACGGCTCTTTGGTACCCATGGTCGATAAGTCATCAATCAACACGCCCATGTAAGCTTGGTCACGACGTGGGCTCCAGCCTTCTTTGTCTTGGCTAAACAAGCTTGCATTTAGACCGGCCATCAAGCCTTGCGCTGCGGCTTCTTCGTAGCCAGTCGTGCCATTAATCTGGCCAGCAAAGAACAAACCATGGATGAACTTCGTCTCGTACGTTTGCTTCAAATCACGTGGATCGAAGAAATCATATTCAATCGCATAACCTGGGCGAACGATGTGTGCATTTTCAAACCCTTTCATTGAGCGCACGATTTGTACTTGCACATCAAATGGCAAGCTGGTCGAGATACCATTAGGGTATAACTCGTGCGTGGTTAGGCCTTCTGGCTCAATGAAGATTTGGTGGCTGTTTTTGTCAGCGAAACGCATCACTTTGTCTTCAATAGACGGACAGTAACGAGGACCAATACCTTCAATCACACCTGCGTACATTGGACTGCGATCCAAGTTACTGCGGATCACATCGTGAGTTTGTTCATTGGTGTGGGTGATGAAACATGGAATCTGACGCGGATGCTGTTCACGTTTGCCCATGAACGAGAATACAGGCGTTGGGTTATCACCGTGCTGAGCTTCTAGCACTGAAAAATCAACAGTACGAGCATCAATGCGCGGTGGAGTACCTGTTTTTAAACGATCCACGCGGAACGGCAGTTCACGCAGTCGATCCGCTAATGCGATCGATGGTGGATCCCCGGCACGACCACCAGACGAGCTTTCCATACCTATGTGGATCTTACCACCAAGGAAGGTACCCACGGTTAGCACAACGGCTTTCGCATGGAAGCGAAGTCCCATTTGAGTTACCACACCAACTGCGCGATCTTGTTCAACAATCAGATCATCAACTGATTGCTGGAACAACGTTAAGTTAGGCGCATTTTCTAATGCATTACGAACGTACGCTTTGTACAGAGCGCGATCGGCTTGAGCTCGAGTTGCTCGTACTGCAGGACCTTTGGAGGCATTTAGTGTACGAAACTGAATACCTGCATGGTCGATGGCTTCAGCCATCAAACCGCCCATAGCATCTACTTCTTTTACTAAGTGACCTTTACCAATACCACCGATCGCCGGATTACAAGACATCTGGCCTAATGTATCGATGTTATGGGTAAGGAGAAGCGTTTTTTGTCCTGTGCGTGCAGATGCGAGCGCGGCTTCCGTTCCTGCGTGTCCGCCACCGACAACAATGACGTCAAAGTTTTCGTGATAAAGCATGAACTGACCTCAGGTATTCAAAGGGATTTAATGGACAGATAAAGGAGCCGTATTTTACCTGCTTTATGCCAGAGAGAAAAACGTTTTCTCGTTTTATCCGTTTTAAGCTTCAAGATAAATATATATAAGATCTATATATATGATCTTTTATTAGATCTACTATTAGGATCGACCGTTTCTGTGGATAACCTAAAAATGATCAACAAGATCATGGATCTTCTTTGGATCATATCTTGTGATCATGATTGGATCAGATCGAGGATTACCTGGGATCAAAAGTGGTAGTTATACACAGGGGGTAAAATTGATCAAAGTTGTTATTGGGATAACTAAAGGAAAATCACTGGATCTTATTGTAGTTATCCACAGTCTGTTTGGTTGGTTTTTGAGCGGTTAAACAAAATAATTTGGTGGGAGTTATTCACATGGGAGAAAACAGAGCCGAATTTCGACTCTGTTGAAGGGAAAGTCGTGAGTTTAAAAACGTTCGATATTCTCTTTTAACCACATCTCTGCGGCGTCTTCTGGCACATCATGGCTCAGTACATCGATTTTAAAGCAATCTGCGAGAGGGGTTGCACCAATATCCTCTAATAAATCATAAGCGTGTTGACCAGCGGCACAGAACGTATCGTAGCTAGAGTCACCAATCGCAATCACCGCAAATTTTACATCAGTCATTTTTGGCGGTGTATTTTGTAATGCTGCGATAAAAGGTTGGATATTATCAGGATACTCACCAGCTCCATGTGTAGAGGTGATCACCAACCACGTACCTTGATTTTCGATATCACAGAGGGAAGGCTGGTTGTGGATCGTTGTTTCAAATCCATTCTCGTTGAGTAGATCACTCAGGTGATCCCCTACGTATTCTGCGCCACCTAACGTGCTGCCTGTAATAATGTGGATCATACTTCTTCCTTATTGAATGCGACGGCTAAAGCTCATGGATGGCTTGCCGTACAAAAAGAAACGCGGTGTGAGTTAAGCTCAGCACCGCGCGTTCGATTATTTACTTCCCGATACAGAATGAAGAGAAGATTCGTCCCAGTAAGTCGTCAGAACTGAACTCACCGGTAATCTCATTGAGATGTTGTTGGGTGATGCGTAGCTCTTCAGCCAATATTTCACCTGCCATATAGCCTTCAAGCTGCTCCTGGCCTATTTGAAGGTGCTGTGCGGCACGTTCTAATGCATCGAGATGACGACGACGAGCCATAAACCCACCTTCACTGTTGCCAGAGAAGCCCATACACTCCTTGAGATGATCGCGCAGAGCTTCAACCCCTGCACCAGTCTTCGCTGACAAACGGATAAGAGTAGGGTTATTGACGTGGCAGATCCCCATATCTTCACCCGTTTGATCCGCTTTATTACGGATCACAGTTATGCCAATGTTGTCTGGTAGGCGATCCACAAAATCTGGCCAGATATCTTTCGGATCGGTGGCATCGGTTGTCGTGCCATCCACCATGAACAACACGCGGTCTGCTTGGGCTATTTCATCCCACGCGCGTTCGATACCGATTTTCTCTACTTCATCGGAAGCATCACGCAAACCTGCAGTATCGATGATGTGCAGAGGCATGCCATCAATATGGATATGCTCACGCAGTACATCACGCGTAGTTCCTGCGATGTCGGTTACGATTGCAGACTCTTTACCCGATAGCGCGTTCAGCAGGCTTGATTTGCCCGCATTTGGACGACCCGCAATCACGACTTTCATCCCTTCACGCATAATAGCGCCTTGGTTAGCTTCTTTGCGCACCGCATCTAGGTTGTCGATGATGGCTTGTAGGTCACCAGCCACTTTACCGTCGGCCAAAAAGTCGATCTCTTCTTCAGGGAAGTCGATGGCTGCTTCAACATAGATACGCAAATGAATCAGCGACTCAACTAAGGTATTAATGCGGCCTGAAAATGCGCCCTGTAAGGATTGCAGCGCCGATTTTGCTGCTTCTTCAGAACTGGCATCAATGAGGTCTGCAATCGCTTCGGCTTGAGCTAAGTCGAGTTTATCGTTCAGAAATGCGCGTTCAGAGAACTCACCAGGGCGAGCAGCTCGAATACCATCTATACCTAGAATGCGTTTTATCAGCATATCCATCACGACAGGGCCGCCATGGCCTTGCAGCTCAAGTACGTCTTCACCTGTAAATGAGTGTGGGTTAGGGAAGTACAGTGCGATGCCCTGATCAAGCACAGTGCCATCTTCTGACTTAAACGGCAGGTACTCTGCGTAGCGGGGCTTTAGTGTTTTGCCAGTGACTTCTAACGCCACTTGGTTGGCTTTAGGGCCAGAAACTCGAATAATACCGACACCGCCACGACCAGGCGCGGTCGCTTGAGCGACAATCGTATCTGTAGTCATAATTTTGCCTTTTGAGCTGGGCTATAGGGAAGATACCTAGGGAGCCATCACAATTAATTAGCTGAATTGTAATCAGCCAAAAACAAAAAGGCGACCTTTTGGCCGCCTTTCTCAATCATTTCCTAAAAGGTTACTTGCTGTGTAAGCCTTTTTTCTCTAATCCTTTGTAGATCAGAGTTTGCTGGATAAGCGTTACGATGTTCGACACCAACCAGTACAGAACGAGACCTGATGGGAAGAACAAGAAGAAGAAGGTAAACATAACCGGCATAAAGGTCATGATCTTCTGCTGCATTGGATCCGTTACCGTTGTCGGGCTCATCTTCTGGATTAGGAACATAGACGCACCCATCAATAGTGGCAGGATGTAGTAAGGGTCCTGTGCTGAAAGGTCATGAATCCAACCGAAGAATGGAGAGTGACGTAGCTCTACCGATTCCATTAGTGCCCAGTAAAGCGCGATGAAAATAGGCATCTGTAGGATAAGAGGTAAACAGCCACCTAGTGGGTTCACTTTCTCTTTCTTGTACAGTTCCATCATTTCTTGGCTCATGCGCTGACGGTCATCACCGATACGCTCACGCATTGCTTGCAGCTTAGGCTGTAGCATGCGCATTTTCGCCATAGACGTGTATTGCGCTTTTGTTAGTGGGTACATTGCACCACGAACGATGAAGGTCAGACAGATGATTGCCACACCCCAGTTACCAACAAAGCTCTGGATGAATGAAAGCAACATATGAAGAGGCTTCGCAATGAACCATAACCAGCCGTAGTCCACTACTAGGTCTAGGTTAGGTGCCACTTCTGCCATTTCATCTTGCAGTTTTGGACCAACCCAAAGTGTTGCTTCAAACTTAGCCTGATCGCCTGTTGCGATAGTTTTGTTCGGCATACGAACGCCGATGTCGCCTAGGTTGCCAATTACACGAGTGTATAGGTTAGTACCTGGTTCGTTACGTGGGATCCAAGCTGCGGCAAAGTAGTGCTGAATCATTGCTGCCCAACCTTGGCCATCGGCTAGGTTAAGAGACAGGTTGCGATCCTGCATATCATCAAAGCTGTACTTCTTGTAACGCGTATCTTCTGTTGAGTATGCGCCACCACGGTAAGTAGGCATTGTGATGCTACCACCATCGTCCATTAGGTTTTGACGTAGGTGAGCGTACATACCAAATGTTGCGTTGTTGCCTGAGTTGTTCACTACATCGTATTCAACATTAAGCGCGTAGCTGCCGCGTTTAAAGATGTAAGTTTTGGTGTATTCGATACCGTTTGCAGTGAATGTCATCGGAACGCGAAGTTCATCTTGACCGTCAGCCATTGTGAAGCTGTCTGCACTTACGTTGTAGTGAGGGCGATTTGTGCTGCTCAAGTCGATACCTTGAGGGCCCACTAGACCGCTTTGAGCGATAAATTGGTGACCTTGAGCGTCTTTAAGCAGAACAAAGGAATCTGATGAATCTAACTCAGCAGAGTATTCGTTAAGGTTGGCATGTACCACATCGCCACCAACGGTGTCGATCGACAGAGTTAAAACATCAGTCGTTACTGTGATAGTTTTTGCAGAAGCTTGCTGTTGACCAGGAACTGGGTCAAGTTCATCAGCAAAAGATGGTGCAGGTAGAGTGCTGCTTGATTGAGCCTGTTCAACTGCTTGAGGTTCTGGATTCTTTGCAACTTGCCATTGTTGAAACAGCAAAAAAGAAACCAGGGCCAAACCGATGAGCAGGATATTACGTTGAGAATCCATCGTTAGTTATCTCTGTCTTGTTTTTGGACTGGTGGAACGGGGTCATACCCCCCTTCATTCAAAGGGTGGCATTTTAATAGACGTTTGCCTGATAACCAACATCCTTTTACAAAACCGTGAGCTCTCAAAGCTTCTAGCGCGTAAGTGGAACAGGTTGGTGTGAACCGGCAACGAGGACCAATCAAAGGGCTGATAAACCAGCGATACAGATAAACGAGCCCAATGGCTATCCACGTGAAGGGCGAGACAGGCGTTGCCATAGCTTATCAAACAACTTAAAAATTTCCTCATTGCTTAAATCTTGCGCGCTTTTCTTCGCAATCACAACAAAATCTTTGTTTGGAAGCTGATGTTGATTGTTACGAAAGCTTTCACGAGCCAAACGCTTAAATCGGTTACGACCGACAGCCGTTTTGATTTGCTTTTTGGGAACCGCTAAACCTAATCGTGGGTGAGAAAGTTTGTTATTGCGAGCAATGATGGTGAAATGAGGCGAGCCAGCTCGATGAGCTTGCTGGAAGACGTTTTGATAATGCTCGGGAGTTAACAAACGTAACTCCCGATTAAACGCGTACGTGTTCAAAATAAACTAGCGATTATTTTGATAGGCGCGCACGGCCTTTTGCACGACGTGCGTTGATAACTTTACGACCGTTCTTAGTTGCCATGCGAGCACGGAAGCCGTGAGTACGCTTGCGCTTTAGAACTGTAGGTTGAAAAGTGCGTTTCATGATAATTACCTTTACTGATCAGTAGTTTTAGGTTCTTGTTAAACCCGGCGTGGGTATTTGCTTTCTTATATAAAGAAGCTCTTTATATAGAGAAGGACAACCGACGCCTCTCAACAAAGAGGCGGAATTGTAATCACACTCACATAATGTGTCAATGACTCAATGAGTACGAAATTCCGGCCGGGCGATTATACGTAGTGTGAGTAAAATCTCAAGGATCAATCGATCCTGATGCTTGATCGTTACTCTATTCCTACTTGGTTAAGGAATTTTTTCAAACGAGGATCTTGTGGATTATCGAAGATATCCTGTGGAGAACCTTGCTCAACGATATTGCCTTCCGCCATGAAGATCACTCTATCAGCGACTTCTTTCGCGAATTGCATCTCGTGCGTCACCACCAGCATGGTTTGATGCTGATTAGCTAACTTCTTCATTAATGAGAGAACTTCACCGACCCATTCAGGATCCAGCGCAGAAGTTGGTTCGTCAAACAACAGCAGTTCTGGTTGCAGCGCCATCGCTCGGCCGATACCCACACGTTGTTGTTGGCCGCCAGACAATGCTGCTGGATAACTATCGCCTTTATCCCCAAGACCGATGTCATCCAGAATTTGTTGCGCTCGTTTGAGAGCATCGGCTTTTTTCCAGCCTCGAACGGTCACTAGACCTTCGGCAATGTTCTGGCGCGCATTCATGTGGGCAAACAGGGCATAGTTTTGGAACACAAAGCCAGTTCGACGACGCAGCGCTAATACTTCGGCTTTAGTGTGTTTTTGAGTATCAACGGAGATGTCATCTATCGTGATACGACCTTCATCTGCTTGTTCTAGAAAGTTCACCGTACGCAGCAAGGTTGATTTACCCGTACCACTTGAGCCGATAATCACGATGATCTCACCTTGCTTAATATCGAGGTCGATGCCTTTCAGCACTTCAGTCTCACCAAAACGTTTGTGAATATTTTCTAACTTAATCATCGTACGTACGCCTTATTCAGTTTTGCTTCTGCCCAGATTTGTACGCGAGTCAGAATCACCACCACGCCCCAGTAAATAAGAGCAACCGCAAGGAAAGCTTCAAAGAAACGGAAACTTGATGAGGCTTCCATCTGTGCTTTCGCCATGATTTCGGCCACACCAAGCGTGAAAGCGAGAGACGTTGACTTGATCATATCGATGAAGTAGTTCATCAATGAAGGCAGTGCGACACGCGTTGCTTGAGGTAAAATCACTCGGCGCATTGCTTGGGATGTCGTCATACCGACCGATAAGCTCGCTTCCATTTGGCTGCGATCAATGCCAATAATGGCGGCACGAATACTTTCCGCCATATAAGCGGCAAAGTGCAGCGTTAAACCGATAACCGCTGCTGAAAAGGCGTCGATACCGACCATCAATGGAAAAATTTGCGGTAAGCCGTAATAAAGCAGGAAAAGCTGAACCAACAGTGGGGTGCCACGGAAGAAGCTGATGTACAGTTGGCTTAATTGATCCAGAACTGGCAGTTTAAATACGCGAATATTGGCTAAAATGACGGATAAAATCAGCGAAAACACCAATCCCCATGTCGCCATTTCCATGGTTGTGCCAAGATATTTCAGCAATATCGGCAACAGTTCCAACATGTAATTAAAGTCAAATCCCATACGGCTTACCTAAAGGCTAGAGAAAAGAAAAGGTGGAAAACAAGTTCCACCTTTACGTAAGTTTATTTTAGTCCGAGAGTGATACCACTTTGCGGCCTAAAGTACAAAGAGTTCTTATTTCGTGATGTCAGCGCCAAACCACTTCACGGAAATTTTCTCTACTGTACCATCTGCGCGCATCTCAGCCAGTGCTTTGTTTACTTCTTCTTGCAGTTTACGACCTTTCTCGTTGTCAACGAAAGGCCATGCGTTTTGAATGGTCTCAAACGGTTCACCTGCCAATTCCAGAGGAAGGCCAGTTTTCTTAATCAGCTCTAACGCAGAAAGACGATCCATTACAAACGCGTCTGCACGACCGAGCGCCACGTCATGTTCGATACCTGTGTCGTACGTTTTAATGTTGATCTTGCCGTCTTTGTCGTATTGACGCAGTAGTTGCTCAAAGTTAGAGCCTAGGTTGACCGCAACGGTTTTGCCCGCAAGATCGTCAACACCTTTGATGCTGTCGTTGCCTTTACGCACGGTAATTTGTGCGCCATCTACAACGTAAGGGTCAGCAAATAGGTATTTAGCTTTACGCTCATCAGTCATGGTGATTTGGTTGGAGATCGTATCGATACGACCAGTTTCTAAAAGACCAAATAAACCAGAGAAGTTGGCTGTTACGTATTCGATTTTGTAATCGTTACGTTTACCGATTTCATCCCACATGTCGACTTCAAAGCCTTGTAGCTTGTCTTGCTTTACAAAAGTAAACGGGAAGTAGCGACCTGACATACCAACTTTGACTTCAGTAGCGGCTTGTACGGTTGCTGCCGACAGTGCAATGGCTGCAACGGCAACCTTAATCCAGTTTTTCATAATACATCTCCATAATTTTATGGTTGGAAATACTACTGTTAGTTAGCTCAATTAAATAAATAACCAAGAGCAATAACCTAGACCTGTGAGTTATTAGATAATAGAAGAAGAATGTTAAATGTGACGAAAATGCGAACTGAACCTAGCGAAATGATCGACAAAATCAGCATTGGGAATAAAATAATACACAGACTTATCACCAATCGCTCGATCTTGTGAATTTTGCCCAATTGTGGATCGTTGTGTGGGCAAATTTGGGGCAAGGTGTGTTGATCTCATCAAGTTTGCAGAAATAATTGTGAATAACTTGGATCTTATTCACTGGATCGTCGATCAATCGCTGGCGATCTTGGTTATCAACAGGTAAAATTGCCAGTCTTTTCCGATAATTCAATTACTCAGTGGGGGCACCGTGTCATCTTCGCTTTGGCTGCAATGTTTGCAGCAGCTTCAAGAAGAGCTACCAGCTACAGAATTCAGCATGTGGGTTCGTCCGCTACAAGCGGAGCTCAATGACAATACTCTCACTCTATTCGCGCCAAACCGCTTTGTGTTGGACTGGGTGCGTGATAAGTATCTGAACAATATTACTCGCTTACTGCAGGAATACTGCGGTGGCGATATTCCTAACTTACGTTTTGAAGTGGGGAGCCGACCTGTCTCTGCTCCAAAACCAGCGCCGACACGTACGCCTGCAGATGTGGCTGCCGAGTCATCTGCACCTGCGCAATTACAGGCGCGTAAGCCAGTACACAAAACCTGGGATGACGACGCTCAAGCGATTGCGGCTATCAATCACCGCTCAAACATGAACCCAAAACACAAGTTCGACAACTTTGTTGAAGGTAAGTCGAACCAACTGGGTTTGGCTGCGGCGCGTCAGGTATCGGATAATCCTGGTGCAGCATACAACCCGCTGTTCCTATACGGTGGCACGGGCTTGGGTAAAACGCACTTGTTGCATGCGGTGGGCAACGCGATTGTGGATAACAACCCGAACGCAAAAGTGGTCTACATGCACTCAGAACGTTTTGTGCAAGACATGGTGAAAGCGCTGCAAAACAATGCGATTGAAGAATTCAAACGCTACTACCGCAGTGTGGATGCACTCCTTATCGATGACATCCAATTCTTTGCTAATAAAGAACGTTCGCAAGAAGAATTCTTCCATACCTTCAACGCACTATTGGAAGGTAATCAGCAGATCATTCTAACGTCTGACCGTTATCCTAAAGAAATTAATGGCGTTGAAGATCGTCTTAAATCTCGCTTTGGTTGGGGTCTTACTGTTGCGATCGAGCCGCCTGAGCTTGAAACGCGTGTGGCGATCTTGATGAAAAAAGCTGAAGATCACCAAATCCACCTTGCTGATGAAGTGGCATTCTTCATTGCCAAGCGTCTGCGTTCGAACGTTCGTGAGCTAGAAGGTGCATTGAACCGTGTTATCGCGAACGCGAACTTTACTGGTCGTCCAATCACGATTGATTTTGTGCGTGAAGCGCTGCGCGATCTGCTTGCTCTACAAGAGAAGCTGGTGACGATCGATAACATTCAAAAGACCGTGGCGGAATACTACAAGATTAAAGTGGCGGACTTGCTGTCTAAGCGTCGTTCTCGTTCTGTAGCGCGTCCTCGTCAGCTGGCTATGGCGTTAGCAAAAGAGCTAACCAACCACAGTTTGCCTGAAATTGGCGATGCGTTTGGGGGGCGCGATCATACGACCGTACTTCATGCTTGTCGCAAGATTGAGCAGCTGCGTGAAGAGAGCCACGACATTAAAGAAGATTACTCTAACTTGATTCGCACCCTGTCTTCGTAATCGGTTAGAATAACGGTATTCTAAGCAAATCATTTATTGAGCTGACAGCGTAAAGAGCCAAGCATGAAATTTACCATTGAACGTAGTCATTTAATCAAACCGCTACAGCAGGTTTCGGGCGCTTTAGGTGGCCGACCAACTCTGCCAATCCTGGGTAACCTACTTCTTAAAGTAGAAGAGAACGTATTGTCGATGACGGCAACCGATCTTGAAGTAGAGTTAGTAAGCAAAGTGACGCTAGAAGGTGATTTTGAAGCGGGCAGCATTACCGTTCCTTCGCGTAAGTTTCTCGATATCTGCCGTGGTTTACCGGACGATGCGATCATCACATTTGTATTAGAAGGTGATCGCGTACAAGTTCGCTCTGGTCGCAGCCGTTTCTCGTTGGCAACGCTTCCTGCGAACGATTTCCCTAATATTGAAGATTGGCAAAGCGAAGTGGAAGTATCACTGAGCCAAGCTGATTTACGTACGCTGATCGACAAAACTCAGTTCTCGATGGCGAATCAAGACGTTCGTTACTACCTCAACGGCATGTTGTTTGAAATTGACGGCACCACGCTACGCAGCGTGGCGACGGACGGCCACCGTATGGCGGTATCGCAAACTCAGCTAGGTGCGGACTTTGCGCAGAAGCAAATCATCGTGCCACGCAAAGGTGTGCAAGAATTAGTAAAGTTGATGGATGCGCCAGAGCAGCCCGTAGTACTTCAGATCGGTAGCTCCAATGTTCGTGCTGAGGTGAATAACTTTACTTTTACCTCTAAGTTGGTTGATGGTCGTTTCCCTGATTACCGCCGTGTATTGCCTCAGAGCACCAATAAGACCCTAATAGCAAGTTGTGACGAGTTGCGCCAAGCCTTCTCTCGTGCTGCGATTCTTTCCAACGAAAAATTCCGTGGCGTGCGTGTGAATCTGGCTGATACTGAAATGCGCATTACTGCCAATAACCCAGAGCAAGAAGAAGCAGAAGAAATGCTAGACGTGACCTTTGAAGGTGACGCTATCGAGATCGGCTTCAACGTTAGCTACGTGCTTGATGTGCTTAATACACTGCGTTGCGATAACGTGCGTGTGTCGATGTCAGATGCGAACGCAAGTGCGTTGATTGAAAACGCAGACGACGACAGTGCCATGTACGTGGTGATGCCAATTCGTCTATAAGCCATCTGAATGCCACTTTCTCGCCTCATCATTCAGCAGTTTCGAAACATTAAAGCCTGTGATATTGAGTTATCAGCAGGCTTTAACTTTCTTATCGGGCCGAACGGCAGCGGTAAAACCAGTGTCTTAGAAGCGGTTTATCTGCTCGGGCATGGCCGCTCATTCAAGAGCTCTCTCACCGGACGAGTGATACAAAATGAGTGTGACGAACTGTTTGTTCATGGTCGTTTTTTGAACTCGGATCAATTTGAGCTACCTATCGGCATTAATAAGCAGCGTGATGGCTCAACAGAGGTTAAAATAGGCGGTCAATCTGGACAAAAATTAGCGCAGTTGGCACAAGTTCTGCCTCTGCAGTTGATACACCCAGAAGGGTTTGATTTACTGACAGATGGCCCTAAACATCGTCGTGCGTTTATTGATTGGGGCGTGTTTCATACCGAGCCCGCTTTTTATCAAGCATGGGGAAGGTTCAAGCGCCTGAACAAGCAGCGCAACGCGTTGTTGAAAACCGCCAATAGTTATCGTGAGCTCAGTTATTGGGATCAGGAAATGGCAGGATTGGCTGAAAACATCAGCCAATGGCGAGCAAGTTACATCGAGCAGATGAAAACTGTCGCAGAAACTATCTGTCAGACATTTTTGCCAGAATTTGAGATCCAATTGAAGTATTATCGTGGCTGGGATAAAGACACTCCATACCACGAGATACTAGAAAAGAATTTTGAGCGTGATCAGGCATTGGGATACACCTTTAGTGGCCCAAACAAAGCTGATTTGCGCATTAAAGTGAACGGAACGCCCGTTGAAGATGTTCTGTCACGCGGTCAATTAAAACTCATGGTGTGTGCATTGCGTGTAGCGCAAGGGCAACACCTGACAGAGATGGCCGGTAAACAATGCATTTACCTAATTGATGACTTCGCGTCGGAATTAGATAGCCAACGTCGCAAGCGTCTTGCTGACTGCTTAAAAGAGACGGGCGCACAAGTATTTGTAAGCTCTATCACTGAAAGCCAAATCGCCGATATGTTGGACGATAACGGTAAATTGTTTCATGTGGAACATGGCAGGATAGAGTCAAACTAGAAGAGAGAAACTCATGTCTGAAAATTACGATTCATCGAGTATTAAGGTACTGAAGGGTCTGGATGCGGTACGTAAGCGTCCAGGAATGTACATCGGCGATACGGACGACGGCACCGGCCTTCACCACATGGTTTTCGAGGTGGTGGATAACTCAATTGATGAAGCGTTGGCAGGTCACTGTAAAGACATCGTTGTGACAATTCATGAGGATAACTCGGTTTCCGTTAGCGATGATGGTCGTGGCATTCCAACAGAAATCCACTCTGAGGAAAATGTCTCTGCAGCAGAAGTAATCATGACGGTTCTTCACGCGGGTGGTAAGTTCGACGATAACTCATACAAAGTATCGGGTGGTCTTCACGGGGTAGGTGTTTCAGTAGTAAACGCACTATCAGAGAAAGTTGAGCTAACGATTCATCGTGGTGGTCATATCCATACGCAAACCTACCGCCATGGTGAGCCTCAAGCGCCACTAGCCGTTGTGGGTGATACGGATAAAACCGGTACACAAATTCGTTTCTGGCCAAGTGCCGAGACGTTCTCTAACACTGAGTTCCACTATGACATTCTGGCGAAACGCCTGCGTGAACTGTCATTCCTGAACTCTGGTGTGTCGATCAAATTGGTTGATGAACGTGAAGCGGACAAACATGATCACTTCATGTATGAAGGTGGTATTCAAGCGTTCGTTGATCACCTAAACACCAACAAAACGCCAATCATCGAAAAAATCTTCCACTTTAATTCTGAGCGTGAAGACGGCATTTCAGTTGAAGTGGCGATGCAATGGAACGATGGTTTCCAAGAGAATATCTTCTGCTTTACCAACAATATCCCACAGCGTGATGGTGGTACTCACCTTGCTGGTTTCCGTGCTGCGCTAACACGTACATTGAACAGCTTTATGGATAAAGAAGGTTTCTCGAAGAAAGCGAAAACAGCGACTTCAGGCGACGATGCGCGTGAAGGTCTAACTGCGGTTGTTTCGGTGAAAGTGCCTGATCCTAAATTCTCAAGCCAAACAAAAGACAAACTGGTTTCTTCTGAAGTGAAATCAGCTGTTGAGTCTGCAATGGGTGAAAAACTGTCTGAGTTCCTGATTGAGAACCCGACAGAAGCGAAGATGGTTTGTTCGAAAATCATCGATGCAGCACGTGCTCGTGAAGCAGCGCGTAAAGCTCGTGAAATGACGCGCCGTAAAGGTGCACTAGACCTAGCTGGCCTTCCAGGTAAACTTGCAGACTGTCAGGAAAAAGATCCGGCACTCTCTGAACTATACATAGTGGAGGGTGATTCGGCAGGCGGCTCCGCAAAACAAGGCCGTAACCGTAAGAACCAAGCGATCCTACCGCTAAAAGGTAAGATTCTTAACGTAGAAAAAGCACGTTTCGACAAGATGCTATCTTCTCAAGAAGTAGCAACACTGATCACCGCACTAGGTTGTGGTATCGGTCGTGACGAGTACAACCCGGACAAGCTTCGTTACCACAACATCATCATCATGACCGATGCCGATGTCGATGGTTCGCACATCCGTACGCTACTGTTGACCTTCTTCTACCGTCAAATGCCAGAGCTTATCGAGCGTGGTTATGTCTACATCGCTCAGCCACCACTATACAAAGTGAAAAAAGGCAAACAAGAGCAGTACATCAAAGATGAAGAAGCGATGAACCAATACCAAGTATCATTAGCTCTGGATAATGCATCGCTACACGTAAACGCAGAAGCACCTGCACTGGCTGGTGAAGCACTAGAGAAGCTTGTTCAACAGTACAATGCGGGTATTAAACTGGCGGAACGTATGAGCCGTCGCTACCCAAGTGCTTTGGTAAACGAGTTGATTTACACTCCTCGTCTAACGCCAGAGCAATGCCATGACGCATCAGTTGTGGAAGCGTGGACGAAGCAGCTTATTGAGCAGCTGAATGCGAAAGAAGTGGGTGCAAGCCAGTACAGCTACGAAGTTGAGCAGCACGAAGAGCTAGGCTTAAACTTGCCTAAGATTGTGGTTCGTACTCACGGAGTGACGCACGAACATGCAATTAGCATCGACTTCCTAAACTCGAAAGAGTACGGCAAGTTGGCTGATCTATCAGAAGCACTTGATGGACTTCTGGAAGAAGGCGCGTACATCAAACGTGGTGAGCGTACTATGCCAGTGGCAAACTTTGCAGAAGCGCTTGACTGGTTAGTGAAAGAGTCAATGCGTGGCTTAAGCCGTCAGCGCTACAAAGGTCTAGGTGAGATGAACCCAGACCAACTTTGGGAAACCACCATGGACCCAGAAACTCGTCGTATGATGCAGGTAACGATTGAAGATGCGGTAGGCGCAGATCAACTGTTCACTACGCTAATGGGTGACCAAGTAGAACCTCGTCGTAACTTCATCGAAGAGAACGCACTGAAAGTAGCGAACCTAGACGTATAACGACACTGTTCGTGATAGTAAAAAGCAGCGAGAAATCGCTGCTTTTTTTGTTTTACCTGTGCCGTCCTAAATAAGGTTGACACTTTCCACCCCCAAAATTGGAGAGTGTTATGAAATCAACAACTAAAAGAACT
>NZ_JAWOUS010000037.1:0-17905 GCF_033339495.1 Vibrio sp. 2134-1 | reverse complement strand
ATGCCAGGCGACAACGTACAGATGACTGTAGAGCTAATCGCACCAATCGCAATGGACGAAGGTCTACGTTTCGCGATTCGTGAAGGTGGCCGTACAGTAGGTGCTGGTGTTGTTGCTAAGATCTTCGACTAATTCATAGCGAATTAGCGATGCTTTCTGAAAATCTTGAATTAGATTTGACGAACCAGTAGCAAAAAGGGCATCATTTGATGCCCTTTTTCTGCACTCAACATTATTTTTGCTGTTTTCTTGTTCAGAAGTGGGTTGGGCGCAGAGCAAGATTAAGCAAAGAGGCTTAATCTTAAGAAGAGTACGCTGATTTTTTCAGCGATATGGAGTTTGCCCTGCAACAGCGGGGTTGTTGTCGTCTATATTAAGACTTGTAACAGGTTGGTTTTATGAAAGCAAATAATGCTGAAACTCCTGATAGCTCAAACGCAGCAGATACGTTTAAGTGGGTAGCCGCTTTCGTATTGGCAGCTGCCGCTGTTGTGGGTAATTACCTGTATGGTGAAATGTCTGTAGTGGTTCGTGCTGCAGGCGTTGTTGTTCTTATTGCAGCTGCCTTAGGCGTTGCAGCAACAACGACTAAAGGTAAAGCAGCGATCAGTTTTGCAAAAGAATCTCGTATGGAAGTACGTAAAGTTGTTTGGCCTACTCGCCAAGAAACCATGCAAACAACACTGATCGTTTTAGCTGTAAGTATTGTAATGGCTCTAGTGCTATGGGGTATTGACGGAATTATGGTTCGTCTAGTAGCTCTAGCAACTGGGGTATAGAGGGTTTTTATTCATGAGTGAAGCTCCAAAAAAACGCTGGTATGTGGTTCAAGCCTTCTCTGGATTTGAAGGTCGTGTAGCTCAATCTCTGCGCGAGCATATCAAAATGCACGGCATGGAAGAGCTATTCGGTGAAGTACTGGTTCCTACTGAAGAAGTAGTGGAAATGCGCGCGGGTCAGCGTCGCAAATCTGAGCGTAAGTTCTTCCCAGGTTACGTCCTTGTTCAGATGATTATGAACGATGAATCATGGCACCTAGTACGCAGTGTGCCGCGTGTCATGGGCTTCATTGGTGGTACCTCAGACCGTCCGGCACCTATCACGGATAAAGAGGCTGACGCGATTCTTAATCGTCTTGAGAAAGCGAGTGAAGCGCCTCGTCCGCGTACAATGTACGAAGCGGGTGAAGTGGTACGTGTTAACGAAGGTCCATTTGCTGACTTCAACGGTACTGTTGAAGAAGTGGATTACGAGAAGAGCCGCCTGAAAGTGTCTGTATCGATCTTTGGTCGTGCGACACCAGTTGAGCTTGAATTTGGTCAGGTTGAAAAGCTGGACTAAGACTCTTCGTTAAAGAGTATAAAAAATCACCTTTTTAGGGTTGTATAAGGCGCGGATTATGACTATAATTTCGCGCCTTTTTACTTCAAGTGAAGTAAAAAGTTTCTTACACAAACGGGGAGCTGATCCGCGATTAGCGTTTGTACCCAAACTTAGGAATTATCATGGCTAAGAAAGTTGAAGCTTACATCAAGCTACAAGTTGCTGCTGGTATGGCTAACCCTAGTCCACCAGTAGGTCCTGCACTAGGTCAACACGGTGTGAACATCATGGAATTCTGTAAAGCGTTCAACGCAAAAACAGAATCTATTGAGAAAGGTCTACCAACTCCAGTAGTTATCACAGTATACAGCGACCGTTCTTTCACGTTCGTAACTAAGACTCCACCTGCTGCTGTTCTTCTTAAGAAAGCTGCTGGCGTTAAGTCTGGTTCAGGTCGTCCAAACACTGAAAAAGTTGGTACTGTAACTGACGCTCAAATCCAAGAAATCGCAGAAACTAAAGCTGCTGATATGACTGGTGCTGACATCGAAGCGATGAAGCGTTCTATCGCTGGTACTGCTCGTTCAATGGGCCTAGTGGTAGAGGGTTAATAAGATGGCAAAACTAACTAAGCGCATGCGCGTAATCCGCGAAAAAGTTGACGTAACTAAAGAATACGAAATCAACGAAGCTGTTGCTCTTCTTCAAGAACTAGCGACTGCTAAATTCGTTGAGTCTGTAGACGTTGCTGTTAACCTAGGCATTGATGCTCGTAAATCTGACCAGAACGTACGTGGTGCAACTGTACTACCTCACGGTACTGGCCGCGAAATCCGCGTTGCAGTGTTCACTCAAGGTGCTAACGCTGAAGCAGCTAAAGAAGCTGGCGCAGACATCGTAGGTATGGAAGATCTTGCTGAGCAAGTTAAGAAAGGCGAAATGAACTTTGACGTAGTTGTTGCTTCTCCAGATGCAATGCGCGTTGTAGGTCAACTAGGTACTATCCTAGGTCCTCGCGGTCTTATGCCAAACCCTAAAGTTGGTACTGTAACTCCTAACGTTGCTGAAGCAGTTAAAAACGCTAAAGCTGGTCAGGTTCGTTACCGTAACGACAAAAACGGCATCATCCACACTACTATCGGTAAAGCAAACTTCTCTGCTGAGCAGATCAAAGAGAACCTAGAAGCACTTCTAGTTGCTCTGAAGAAAGCTAAGCCATCTTCAGCGAAAGGTACTTTCCTGAAGAAAGTAAGCATCTCTACTACTATGGGTGCTGGTGTTGCTGTTGATCAGGCTAGCCTGAACACTCAAGCATAATTTATTTGCTTAGGCGCAAAATTAGTGTATAATTTTGCGCCTAATATTTGTGGTTGGGGCTGAACTTTGGTTCTTTGAACTGTCTCCTAGTTCGAAATGAATTAAGACCCAGTCTCCGTCCAAGACCGTAGGTGTTTGTGTAAAAGCAAACTTAATTATCCTACGTAGATGGTGCCCGAACTGACAGAAAGCTCTATGTAATATAGTTAACTTTCTTCTGGGGAAGCACCTCAATAGCTCTCACTGTCGTGATGATAGTGAGTGGTGTAACGACAACCAGGAGTAAATCCAAGATGGCTTTAAACCTTCAAGACAAAAAAGCAATTGTTGCTGAAGTCAACGAAGCTGCCAGTGGTGCACTTTCTGCAGTTGTAGCTGATTCTCGTGGCGTTCAAGTTGGCGCGATGACTTCTCTACGTAAACAAGCTCGTGAAGCTGGCGTTTACATGAGAGTTGTTCGTAACACTCTTGCTCGTCGTGCGGTTGAAGGTACTGAGTACGAGTGTCTAACTGATACTTTCACTGGTCCTACTCTAATCGCATTCTCTAATGAGCACCCAGGTGCTGCAGCGCGTCTTTTCAAAGACTTCGCTAAAGAGAACAAAGATTTCGAGATCAAAGCTGCTGCATTTGAAGGCGCTTTAACTGACGCTGAAGTACTAGCAACACTACCAACTTACGACGAAGCAATTGCACGCCTAATGATGTGCATGAAAGAAGCTTCGGCTGGCAAGCTGGCGCGTACTATCGCAGCTATCCGCGATCAAAAACAAGAAGCAGCGGCATAAGCCTTGCTTTTTACTGGTTGCTTAATAAACTTATTGTTGACTTAAAAGAGAATTGTTATGTCTATTACTAACGAGCAAATCCTAGACGCAGTTGCAGAAATGTCTGTAATGCAAGTTGTTGAACTAATCGAAGCAATGGAAGAGAAATTCGGTGTTTCTGCTGCTGCTGCTGTTGTAGCTGGCGGCGCTGCTGCAGGCGAAGCTGCTGCTGAGCAAACTGAATTCGACGTAATCCTAGAAGCTGCTGGCGGTAACAAAGTTGCTGTAATCAAAGCAGTACGTGGCGCAACTGGCCTAGGTCTTAAAGAAGCTAAAGCTCTAGTAGACGGCGCTCCAGCACCTCTTAAAGAAGGTGTTGAGAAAGCAGAAGCTGAAGCTCTTAAAGCTCAGCTAGAAGAAGCTGGTGCAACTGTTGCTGTTAAGTAATTATTGCATAGTTTCTTAGCCTAACGGCTAATTGGCTGGTGGTTTTTTAACCACCGGCCTTTTTGCGCTGTAGGGTATAGGCGAATTTTCCCGCTGTTTAAGCGCCTGATATCCATGCAAAAAACATTTCATTCTTACGAAATGAAATGTCACTACAGTAAACAGCTATATTAGTCACTGTCCCTTACCCCCCTTAAGTAACTAGGAGCGGGCGGACAGTTTGGGTCACTTATCAGCGAGCTGAGGAACCCCATGGTTTACTCTTATACCGAGAAAAAGCGCATCCGTAAGGACTTTGGTACTCGTCCACAAGTTTTGGACATTCCATACCTGCTATCGATCCAGCTCGATTCGTTCGACAAATTTATCGAGCAGGATCCTGAAGGTCAATACGGTCTTGAAGCCGCTTTCCGTTCTGTATTCCCGATTCAGAGCTACAACGGCAATTCTGAGCTGCAATACGTTAGCTACCGTCTTGGTGAGCCAGTTTTTGACGTTAAAGAATGTCAAATCCGCGGTGTAACTTACTCAAAGCCACTACGTGTAAAACTACGCCTAGTTATCTTTGATAAAGACGCGCCAGCAGGTACTGTAAAAGACATTAAAGAACAAGAAGTCTACATGGGTGAAATTCCACTCATGACAGACAATGGTACCTTCGTAATCAACGGTACCGAGAGGGTTATCGTATCCCAGCTGCACCGAAGCCCAGGCGTGTTCTTCGACAGCGATAAGGGTAAGACCCACTCTTCAGGTAAAGTTCTATACAACGCACGTGTTATTCCTTACCGTGGTTCATGGCTTGATTTCGAGTTTGATCCTAAGGATAACTTGTACGTTCGTATCGACCGCCGTCGTAAGCTACCAGCATCGATCATCCTTCGTGCACTAGGTAAGTCGACAGAAGAAATCCTAGATATCTTCTTCGAGAAAGTGAACTTCGAAGTGAAAGACCAAACTCTATTGATGGAGTTGGTTCCTGATCGTCTACGTGGTGAAACTGCGTCATTCGACATCGAAGCAAATGGTAAAGTTTACGTTGAGCAAGGTCGTCGCGTAACAGCTCGTCATATCCGCCAACTAGAAAAAGATGGTGTTGATCACATCGAAGTACCAGTTGAGTACATCGTAGGTAAAGTTGCATCAAAAGATTACATCAATGAAGCAACAGGCGAGATCATTGTTAACGCTAACCAGGAAATCAGCCTGGAAGCACTAGCGAACCTATCTCAGGCTGGCCACAAAGCGCTAGAAGTTCTATTCACGAACGATCTAGACCACGGTCCATTCATGTCAGAAACACTACGTATCGACAGCACGGTTGATCGTATTTCTGCATTGGTAGAAATCTACCGCATGATGCGCCCTGGTGAGCCGCCAACAAAAGAAGCTGCAGAAGCTCTATTCGAAAGCCTATTCTTCTCTGAAGAGCGTTACGATCTATCGACTGTTGGTCGTATGAAGTTTAACAGCTCTATCGGCCGTGAAGATGCTCAAGAGCAAGGCACACTTGATGAAACTGATATCATCGAAGTGATGAAGAAGCTGATAGCGATCCGTAACGGTAAGGGCGAAGTGGACGATATCGACCACCTAGGCAACCGTCGTATCCGTTCTGTAGGCGAAATGGCTGAGAACCAGTTCCGTGTAGGTCTAGTACGTGTTGAGCGTGCAGTTAAAGAGCGTCTAAGCCTAGGCGATCTTGACGCAATCATGCCTCAAGACTTGATCAACGCGAAGCCAATTTCTGCGGCAGTTAAAGAATTCTTTGGCTCTTCACAGCTTTCACAGTTCATGGACCAAAACAACCCGCTATCAGAAGTAACGCACAAGCGTCGTATTTCTGCATTGGGTCCTGGCGGTCTAACTCGTGAACGTGCTGGCTTCGAAGTACGTGACGTACACGTAACTCACTACGGTCGTCTATGTCCTATCGAAACGCCTGAAGGTCCAAACATCGGTCTGATCAACTCTCTATCTGCGTTTGCGCGTTGTAACGAGTACGGTTTCCTAGAGACACCATACCGTCGCGTTGTAGATGGCGTAGTAACAGACGAAGTAGATTACCTATCTGCAATCGAAGAAGGCCAATTCGTTATCGCACAGGCGAACGCTAAGCTAAACGAAGATGGTACTTTTGCAGATGAGCTGATCACAGCTCGTCAGAAAGGTGAATCTGGTCTACACCCTCGTGAGCACGCTCAGTACATGGACGTTGCGACAAACCAGGTTGTATCTATCGCTGCATCGCTTATCCCGTTCCTAGAACACGATGATGCGAACCGTGCATTGATGGGTGCGAACATGCAACGTCAGGCAGTTCCAACACTGAAAGCTGACAAACCGCTTGTTGGTACTGGTATTGAACGTAACGTAGCAGTTGACTCAGGTGTAACTGCAGTTGCTAAACGTGGTGGTGTAATCCAGTCAGTAGATGCTTCTCGTATCGTTGTTAAAGTTAACGAAGAAGAGCTAGTACCAGGTGAAGCTGGTATCGACATCTACAACCTGACTAAATACACACGTTCTAACCAGAACACATGTATTAACCAGCGCCCATGTGTGATGCCAGGTGAGCCTGTATCACGCGGTGACGTTCTTGCTGATGGTCCTTCAACAGACCTTGGTGAACTAGCGCTTGGTCAAAACATGCGTATCGCGTTCATGCCTTGGAACGGTTACAACTTCGAAGACTCGATCTTAGTATCTGAGCGCGTAGTTCAAGAAGACCGTTTCACGACTATCCACATCCAAGAACTGACTTGTGTGGCGCGTGATACTAAGCTTGGTTCTGAAGAGATCACAGCGGATATTCCAAACGTAGGTGAGTCTGCTCTGTCTAAACTAGACGAGTCAGGTATCGTTTACATCGGTGCTGAAGTTAAGGGTGGCGACATCCTAGTTGGTAAAGTTACACCTAAAGGTGAAACTCAGCTAACGCCTGAAGAGAAGCTACTACGTGCAATCTTCGGTGAAAAAGCATCTGACGTTAAAGATACTTCACTACGTGTACCTAACTCTGTATCAGGTACGATCATCGACGTTCAAGTCTTTACTCGCGATGGCGTAGAGAAAGACAAGCGTGCGCTTGAAATCGAACAGATGCAGCTTAAAGAAGCGAAGAAAGACCTAACTGAAGAATTCCAGATTCTTGAGGGCGGCCTTCTAAACCGTGTTAAAGCTGTATTGATTGAAGGCGGTTACTCTGAAGCGAAACTAGACACAACTGATCGTAAGAAGTGGCTAGAACTAACGCTAGAAGATGACGCACTACAAACTCAGCTTGAGCAACTTGCTGAGCAGTGGGATGAGCTAAAAGCCGACTTCGATAAGAAGTTCGAAACTAAGCGTCGTAAGATCACTCAAGGTGATGACTTAGCACCTGGTGTACTGAAGATCGTTAAGGTTTACCTAGCGGTTAAACGTCGCATTCAGCCTGGTGATAAGATGGCGGGTCGTCATGGTAACAAGGGTGTAATCTCTAAGATCAACCCTGTTGAAGACATGCCATACGATGAGAAAGGTCAGCCTGTAGACATCGTACTTAACCCGCTGGGTGTACCTTCGCGTATGAACATCGGTCAGATCCTAGAAGTACACTTAGGTCTGGCAGCGAAAGGTATCGGTGACAAGATCAACCAGATGGTTAAAGAGCAGCAAGAACTAGCGAAATTCCGCGAGTTCCTACAAAAAGTTTACGATCTAGGCGACACTCGCCAGAAAGTAGACATTGCTTCTCTATCTGATGATGAAGTACGTACTCTGATCAAGAACTTGCGTGGCGGTCTACCAATCGCGACTCCTGTATTTGATGGCGCTCCAGAAGAGTCAATCAAAGCACTTCTTGAGCTAGCAGATCTACCAACATCAGGTCAGTTAACACTGTTTGATGGTCGCACAGGTGATGCGTTTGAGCGTCCTGTAACTGTTGGTTACATGTACATGCTGAAACTGAACCACCTTGTTGATGACAAGATGCACGCTCGTTCAACTGGTTCGTACAGCCTAGTAACTCAGCAACCACTAGGTGGTAAAGCTCAGTTCGGTGGTCAGCGTTTCGGTGAGATGGAAGTATGGGCACTAGAAGCATACGGTGCTGCTTACACGCTACAAGAAATGCTAACGGTTAAGTCGGATGACGTTAACGGCCGTACTAAGATGTACAAGAACATCGTAGACGGTAACCACAGCATGGAACCTGGCATGCCAGAATCGTTCAACGTACTGTTGAAAGAGATCCGCTCGCTAGGTATCAACATCGAGCTAGAAGACGAAGAGTAATCCTTTTCTCTCTTGATGAAAGTCGAGAGAATCAAAGCGATTATTTGGAAGAAGGTGCTCACTTTAGCAAGTGAGCTCCTTTTAACTCCTTACAGGAGCTGATTGTGAAAGACTTATTAAACTTTCTAAAAGCACAGCATAAGACCGAAGAATTTGATGCAATCAAAATCGGTCTATCTTCACCAGACATGATCCGTTCATGGTCTTTCGGTGAAGTTAAAAAACCTGAAACGATCAACTATCGTACGTTCAAACCTGAACGCGATGGTCTGTTCTGTGCGCGTATCTTTGGTCCAGTTAAAGACTACGAATGTCTTTGTGGTAAGTACAAGCGCCTGAAGCACCGTGGTGTTATCTGTGAGAAGTGTGGTGTAGAAGTTACACAAACTAAAGTTCGTCGTGACCGTATGGGCCACATTGAACTGGCTTCACCAGTAGCTCACATCTGGTTCCTAAAATCGCTACCGTCTCGTATCGGTCTACTAATGGATATCCCTCTACGTGATATCGAACGCGTTCTGTACTTCGAAATGTACGTAGTAACAGAGCCTGGTATGACTGATCTAGAAAAAGGTCAGATGCTTACTGAAGAAGAGTATCTAGATCGTCTAGAAGAGTGGGGCGACGAGTTCACTGCTAAGATGGGTGCGGAAGCTATCAAGGACCTACTAGGTTCTATGGATATGCACGCTGAAGCAGAGCAAATGCGTGAAGAGTTAGAGACAACAAACTCTGAAACTAAGCGTAAGAAAGTAACTAAGCGTCTTAAGCTGGTAGAAGCGTTCATCGCATCGGGTAACAACCCTGAGTGGATGATCCTAACTGTACTTCCAGTACTTCCGCCAGATCTACGTCCTCTAGTACCTCTAGATGGCGGCCGCTTTGCGACTTCTGATCTTAACGATCTATACCGTCGTGTGATCAACCGTAACAACCGTTTGAAGCGTCTTCTAGAGCTAGCTGCTCCGGACATCATCGTACGTAACGAAAAACGTATGCTGCAAGAGTCTGTTGATGCGCTACTAGATAACGGTCGTCGTGGTCGTGCGATCACAGGTTCTAACAAGCGTCCTCTAAAATCTCTTGCTGATATGATCAAGGGTAAACAAGGTCGTTTCCGTCAGAACCTTCTAGGTAAACGTGTAGACTACTCTGGCCGTTCTGTAATCACAGTAGGTCCATACCTGCGTCTACACCAGTGTGGTCTTCCTAAGAAGATGGCACTTGAGCTATTCAAACCATTCATCTACAGCAAGCTAGAGACTCGTGGTCTTGCGACTACAATCAAAGCTGCTAAGAAGATGGTAGAGCGTGAAGAAGCGGTCGTTTGGGATATCCTAGACGAAGTAATCCGTGAACACCCAGTACTATTGAACCGTGCACCGACACTTCACCGTCTAGGTATTCAGGCGTTCGAACCAGTACTGATCGAAGGTAAAGCGATTCAGCTACACCCACTTGTTTGTGCGGCGTACAACGCGGACTTCGATGGTGACCAAATGGCGGTTCACGTACCTCTAACTCTAGAGGCACAGCTTGAAGCTCGTACTCTGATGATGTCGACAAACAACATTCTGTCGCCAGCGTCAGGTGATCCGATCATCGTACCTTCTCAGGACGTTGTATTGGGTCTGTACTACATGACTCGTGAAAAGATCAACGTGAAAGGTGAAGGCATGTACCTTTCTGGCCCAGAAGAGGCTGAGAAAGCATACCGCACTAAACAAGCTGAGCTTCACGCACGCGTTAAAGTACGTATTACAGAAACTGTTGTAGACGAAGACGGCAACAGCACTACAGAAACCAAGATGGTAGACACCACTGTTGGTCGTGCAATGCTATGGCAAATCGTGCCAGCTGGTCTACCGTACAGCATCGTTAACCAAAAGCTAGGTAAGAAGCAAATCTCTAACCTACTTAACGAGGCGTACCGTAAACTAGGTCTGAAAGACACAGTAATCTTCGCTGACCAAATCATGTACACAGGTTTCGCATACGCGGCACTTTCTGGTGTATCTGTTGGTATCGACGATATGGTTGTACCAGCAGCTAAGTACACTGAAATCGCAGAAGCGGAAGAAGAAGTACGTGAAATCCAGGAACAGTACCAATCAGGTCTTGTTACTGCGGGCGAACGCTACAACAAAGTTATCGATATCTGGGCATCGACCAACGACCGTGTTGCGAAAGCAATGATGGAAAACCTTTCATCTGAAACGGTAGTTAACCGTGACGGTGAAGAGGAACAGCAAGAGTCATTCAACAGCATCTATATGATGGCGGACTCGGGCGCTCGTGGTTCTGCAGCACAGATTCGTCAGCTTGCGGGTATGCGTGGTCTGATGGCGCGTCCAGATGGTTCAATCATCGAAACACCGATCACAGCGAACTTTAAAGAAGGTCTGAACGTACTTCAGTACTTTATCTCAACGCACGGTGCTCGTAAGGGTCTTGCGGATACGGCACTGAAAACAGCGAACTCGGGTTACCTAACTCGTCGTCTAGTAGACGTTGCTCAAGACGTTGTTGTAACTGAACATGACTGTGGCACTCACGAAGGTGTCGACATGATGCCTCACATCGAGGGTGGTGATGTTAAAGTTGCACTTTCTGAGCTTGCTCTTGGTCGTGTTGTTGCTGAAGACGTACTAAAACCTGGTACTGAAGACGTTCTTATTCCACGTAACACCCTGATCGATGAGAAGTGGTGTCAAATCATGGAAGAGAACTCAGTAGACAGCATGAAAGTGCGCTCTGTAGTAACGTGTGATTCTGACTTCGGTTGTTGTGCACAGTGTTACGGTCGTGACCTAGCACGTGGTCACCTAGTGAACCAAGGTGAAGCAGTGGGTGTTATTGCTGCTCAGTCTATCGGTGAGCCAGGTACACAGCTAACGATGCGTACGTTCCACATCGGTGGTGCGGCATCGACAGCAGCGGCAGAGAACAGTGTTCAAGTTAAGAACAACGGTTCTATCAAGCTACACAACGCTAAATCTGTATTGGCTGATGACGGTAAGATCGTTATCACTTCTCGTGCGACAGAGTTAACTATCGTTGATGAGTTTGGTCGTACTAAAGAGAAGCACAAACTGCCTTACGGTACGCTACTAAGCAAAGGCGATGGTGATACAGTTCAAGCTGGCGAAACAGTTGCAAACTGGGAAGCGCACACACTACCTATCATTACTGAGGTAGCAGGTCGCATCCAGTTCGTAGATATGATCGACGGCGTAACAGTATCTCGTCAAACGGATGACCTAACTGGTCTATCTTCAAGCGAAGTAACTGACCCAGCAGCTCGCCCTTCAGCAGGTAAAGATATGCGTCCAGCTATCAAACTTGTTGACGAGCAAGGTAACGATGTAATGATCCCTGGTACTGATATGCCAGCTCACTACTTCCTACCTGGTAAAGCGATTGTGAACATCGAAGATGGCGCAGCAGTAGGTGTTGGTGCAACACTAGCACGTATTCCTCAGAAGTCTGGCGGTAACAAAGATATCACTGGTGGTCTTCCACGAGTTGCTGACCTATTTGAAGCACGTAAGCCGAAAGAGCCTGCAATCCTTGCTGAGCACACAGGTACTGTGAGCTTTGGTAAAGAGACGAAAGGTAAACGTCGCCTAGTGATCACACGTGAAAGCGGTGAAGCTTACGAAGAGATGATTCCTAAGCATCGTCAGTTGAACGTATTCGAAGGTGAAAAAGTTGAACGTGGTGATGTGATCGCAGATGGTCCAGAGTCTCCACATGACATCCTACGTCTACGTGGCGTACACGCGGTAACGCAGTACATTGCTAACGAAGTACAGGAAGTTTACCGTCTACAAGGCGTTAAGATTAACGATAAGCACATTGAAACTATCGTTCGTCAGATGCTACGTAAGTGTACTATTACTCACTCTGGTGACTCTGAGTTCCTACCTGGTGAGCAGATTGAATACTCACAAGTTAAGATTGCTAACCGTAACCTAGAAGCTGAAGGCAAAGAGCCTGCACGTTTCGAACGTGAACTACTAGGTATTACTAAAGCATCTCTAGCGACTGAGTCGTTCATCTCTGCGGCATCGTTCCAGGAGACCACTCGCGTACTAACAGAAGCTGCGGTTTCTGGTAAGCGTGATGACCTACGTGGTCTGAAAGAGAACGTAATTGTTGGTCGTCTGATCCCAGCTGGTACTGGTTTCGCATACCACCAAGAGCGTCAAGCTAAACGTTCTGAAGCGCAAGATGGTCCTTCTGCTGAGCAAGCAACGGATAACCTAGCGGCACTTCTAAACGCTGGTTTCTCTTCTGAAGAGTAAGTCTTATAACGAGTAATCGTTAAAAGCTTAAGAAAAAGGCACCTTCGGGTGCCTTTTTAGTTTTTATACTACTTTGTTCTTCCGGTGGGATTTTCGATAAAGCTAGAAACAAAAAAGACCGACGATGATCGTCAGTCTTTTCTCTCACTCTATTTCTGAATGTTTGCAAATACTAAGCTCCAGGTGGCATAGACAGGCTTTCTGCGATTTGCTGTATCAGATAGTCCTCGACTTCAAAGCGAGTCTCAAGAATTTCCCCAATGAGACACATATCAGAATCGAAATCATTTAATTCATCATCTTCAGTCACTTCTGAGTACTTATCGTTAAAGTTCAATAATGGTTCAGTCGTTAGAACAATTTGACCATAGGTTTGATTGATCTCATTAGTCACGACAAAGCCGGTTGCTTTCCAACGGTCCATAACCATGTCATAAATTTTAAAGTGGCCTTCGGAGATGTAATCAACGAGGTGCTGACAGAAATCCTGCAGTTCGGAAGGAGATGGGAGTTCAATAACATTGGTTTTCGAACAAGGTTGCAGCGCTGCAAGCTTACAATATTCAACAATCAGGGATTGTCGTGTCTCTAACCAGTGATCAATGACATCACTTGAGCCACCCCACTGGTCTTGTGTTTGTTTGAATTTTCTTAGCATGACCATGCCCTCATGATCTGATCGCCCATCGGCGAACGTATCCTTTGCAAAGCAAAGTTAGTAAAGTTATTACAAACTCTTGTCCTTACTAGAATTTAGAGTGCACATTTACTTAACGATAAACTCTAGTATGAAATTAGATTGCCAGTAAAATGAACGAACTTCAAGCAAAGGGATGGTGTAATGTTAAGAAAAGGTGATGTTAACCGCGCGATAAATGCATACTGGTGTGTTGTTGCAGGAAGTGAAATTTGGCTGGTGGATGGTGCTGTGCCCTTCGGGTCTGCAGAGCAGTTATCACTGCCAGTAACGAGTGCAAGACCCATTGGTGAGTATTCTGGTTCGCCCGTCATGTGGCTTAACTTGGCCGATTTAGAGCATGATCTACCTTTAGTATCCCTGCGTGACTGCCTGCATTTTCCTGAGCCATTATTTATGTTGTTAAGTAAAGCTGTGCAATATGGGCACATGACGCAAAGTTTGCGCTTTTGTCCACAGTGCGGAGGAAGAAACTTTCTTAATAATAACCAGTTAGCCATGCAGTGTGGTGAATGTCGCACCCTTCATTATCCTAGAATATTTCCGTGTATTATCGTTGCTGTACGTAAAGAAAATCAGATCTTATTAGCCCAACATCCAAGGCATCGAAATGGTATGTATACGGTTATTGCGGGTTTTCTAGAAGTCGGTGAGACATTAGAAGAGTGCGTGGCTCGAGAAATTCATGAAGAAACGGGAATTCTCGTTAAAAACATTCGTTACTTTGGCAGCCAGCCTTGGGCTTTCCCATCCAGTATGATGATGGGGTTTTTAGCTGATTATGAATCCGGAGAGTTAAGCCCAGACTACACTGAGCTGTCTGATGCACAATGGTTTGGTATCGACGAGATGCCGCCTGTTGCGCCTAAAGGAACGATTGCAAGAGCACTTATCGAACAAACGCTGAAAGATATAGACTCTAATTGTCTGATAAATAGATAAAAAAAACCCTCCGAGAGGGAGGGGGTAAGTAAGATGTCGTTATGAGATGCTGAGTACTAAGTACTCAGTTTATAATTGTAGTTTTCGCTAGCGAACAAATTTTTAACACTGATACCGATTGGGTGCAAATTAAGCATTGATTTAAAAGTTAATAACTTGATCCAGGTTGCAAAGCACACAGCTATTGGACTTAAATCAGTGATAGAATACCCCCTTTCACAGAAAGCCTAACAGTTGGAATTACGGAATGACTGAATTAAAAAATGATCGTTATCTGCGTGCGCTTTTAAAAGAGCCGGTAGATTACACGCCAGTATGGATGATGCGCCAGGCAGGTCGTTACCTACCAGAATACAAAGCGACTCGTGCAGAAGCGGGTGATTTCATGTCTTTGTGTCGAAATGCAGAATTAGCATCCGAAGTGACACTTCAACCATTACGCCGTTTTCCTCTTGATGCCGCGATCTTATTCTCGGACATCTTAACGATTCCAGATGCAATGGGGCTTGGTTTGCGTTTTGCTGCGGGTGAAGGACCTGTTTTTGATAACCCAATTACATGCAAAGCCGACGTGGAAAAAATTGGTTTGCCAGATCCTGAAGGTGAACTGCAATACGTAATGAACGCAGTACGCCAGATCCGTAAAGACCTGAAGGGTGAAGTGCCGCTGATTGGTTTTTCTGGTAGTCCTTGGACTCTTGCGACGTATATGATCGAAGGTGGTAGCTCTAAAGCGTTTACCAAGATCAAGAAGATGATGTACGCGGAACCACAAACTCTGCACCTACTTCTAGATAAGCTGGCAGACAGCGTTATCGAGTACTTAAACGCGCAAATTAAAGCGGGTGCGCAATCGGTAATGGTATTTGACACATGGGGTGGCGTACTAACGCCTCGTGATTACAATCTGTTCTCACTGCAATACATGCACAAGATTGTAGATGGTCTGATTCGTGAAAACGACGGTCGTCGCGTGCCAGTCACACTGTTTACTAAGAATGGCGGCATGTGGCTTGAGCAAATCGCAGCAACGGGCTGTGATGCGGTTGGTCTAGACTGGACAATCAACATTGCAGACGCGAAAGCACGTATCGGTGATAAAGTGGCGCTGCAAGGTAACATGGACCCATCAATGCTTTACGCTTCACCAGAGCGTATCCGTGAAGAAGTCGCGGGTATTCTAGAAGGTTTTGGTAATGCAGGTACTGGTCATGTGTTCAACCTAGGTCACGGTATCCATTTGGATGTGCCGCCAGAAAACGCGGGTGTATTTGTGGAAGCGGTACACGAGCTATCTAAGCCGTACCACAAGTAACTTCGACTTTTTGAAATCAAATGCCGGCATTCAGTGCCGGTATTTTTTTACCTAAAATTCAGTTTTTCTATCTGAGACTCAAGGCTGTACAGCTCTAGTAGTATTTGGCCTACTATGATCTAATTACTACTCTAGCTGTACACTGGATATTAAAGTTTAATATAAACAAATACTTATGATTTCAGGTTTTATGTTCTAATTTTCTTGTACAGATAAACAAGCAATTAGATCATGGGTGACCTAAAGCATCGAGTGAACGCGTTTTTTAAGGTATGGCACGACGTCAGATTCAAACCAAGGATTCTTCTTTAACCACAATGTATTGCGTGGAGATGGGTGAGGGAGCGGGATAAAGTCCGGTTCCCAATCTTGCCATTGCTGAACGGTTTGCGTGAGCGTCTTTGGTTTGTTGGTGAGATAGTACTGCTGCGAGTATTGACCAATTAGTAGAGTGAGCTCTATATTGGGCAGCTGCTCAAGAATCTTTTTATGCCAAGTGGGCGCACATTCTTTACGAGGCGGTAAATCACCAGAGTTCCCTTTGCCTGGATAACAGAATCCCATTGGGACAATGGCAATTTTATTTGGGTCGTAGAAAACGTCTTTGTCGATATCGAGCCATTGGCGTAATCGATCACCACTTGGGTCATTCCAAGGTATCGAGGTTTTGTGTACACGTGTGCCAGGGGCCTGACCGATGATTAGGATGCGTGCCCCTTTTGCGGCTTGTACGACAGGGTTTGCGCCCAAAGGTAAATTATCCGCGCAGATCTGGCAGGCCCTCACTTGTTGCAATAGCTCGTCTAACGACATTCTCAGTAACCCTTTTCGAAATCCACTTGATAATTTAATGAAAATCCATCGCGCCAGCGTAGATAGTTGTCAGCAAAAATCTCGATGACTTGCTCGGGAAAACTCAGCGCAGCAATGTGTGGAGTGATGGTGACTTGCGGTAGTTTCCAAAACGGATGCTCTACCGATAACGGTTCTTGCTCAAACACATCTAAGAAGGCGTGTTCTACCCAACGGTTTTTCAGAGCGAAGAGCAACCCTGTCTCATCCAGTACGTCGCCACGACCTACGTTAAATAATAACGCCTGATTTAGTTGGCTGAGCGTTTGACGATTAAGTAACTGTCGCGTCTCAGGTGTACTTGGTAGAGTATTCACAACGATGTCGGCTTGCTCAAATGCCTTACTTAGTTCATTGATATGAAAGGTCTGATGAAACTCGCCGCCTGAAGTCGGGATACCTGTGCGGTTAATACCGATAGTTTTTATCCCCATTGCTTTAGCGGCGTTGCCCAGATAGCCCCCAATGCTACCGGTACCAAGAATTACCATGGTTTTACTTTGTAATGACGTGTATAGGTGAGGCTGCCATTGTTTGTTTTGTTGTTGCTGGTGGTATCGGGCAAAGTGGCGGTAATGGGCAATACTGTAACCCAAAACATATTCAGCAATCAGTGGACCAAAGATGCCTCGAACGTTAGTTAGAGTATAGTCCTGACGAAGGCTAGGGGATGTTAAGGCGTTGACACCAGCAAATGTGGATTGTACCCATTCAAGCTGTGAAAACTCGTCTAAGCTTTGTGATAGTAAGGGTGGATCCGCTAGTACGATCTGAGCGGCTTCTGGTTGGTCGGTGAGGCAAAGATCGGGCAGATTTTTCTCTGCCAGTAACGTTTTGTAGGTGTCGCGATGCTCTGAGAGCAGGAAAATCTGATTTGAATGCGGCATTAACTTTTTTCCCTGTGATGAATCAAGTACACTTTCGCTGTTTTTTTCTTCAATGATTGAGTGACTATGCTTAAGAATCCTCTTCAGGTTCGTTTAGAAAAACTAGAACCTTGGCAACAAATTACCTTTATGGCGTGTCTGTGTGAACGCATGTATCCAAACTATGCGATGTTTTGTGAGAATACAGAATTTGCTGACCCGCGTGCTTACCGAGCGATTCTTGATAGTGTATGGGAAATTTTGACAGTTAAGAACGCGAAAATTAACTTCGAACGTCAATTGGAGAAGTTAGAAGAGTTGTTCCCAAGTGCGGATGAGTTCGATTTTTACGGCGTTTACCCAGCGATGGACGCGTGTCAGGGTTTGTCTACGTTACTGCATGGTCTATTGGACCGCGACTACCTTTTCGATTCAATGCTTAAAGTGAGTCAACAGTCGGTACAAACCGTTGCTGATCTAGAGCAAGCACAAGGCGCAGAGCCAATCACTAACGACAACCAGAAAGAAAACGAAGCCGTATGTGAAGAGTGGGACGTCCAGTGGGCTATCTTCCGTCCGCTGCGTGAAGCGGTAGAACGTGACATCAGCTTGATTAAAGATTTGCGTGAAGAGCTACGTGAAGAAGGTGTGAGCAACATCGGTATTGCACTTTAATCGTTGAATAAATAGAAAAAGGCATCCTAACTGGATGCCTTTTTTGTTTTCAGCCCTAAACCACCTACTTCAGTAGGTGGTTATCATCCGTTTCGGCTTTGCCTGTAAAACTACTC
>NZ_JAWOUS010000036.1:0-19537 GCF_033339495.1 Vibrio sp. 2134-1 | reverse complement strand
CTTTAAAATACAAAACGCCCGATGAAGTACATCGAGCGTTTTAGTTAAAAAGTGTCAACCCATATCAGGACGGGTCAACCACCAGCTAAAATCGCCACTTTCTGCCAAAGCTGATGTTTTTCTGGTACTAACTGCCAACAACCCGATCAAGCCTGCCATTTTATTTCTGTTTTCTTTTTTTCTCGCCATTTTGTTCGCTTGAGCGTTTTTGCTTTCTTTTTTCTGCTCGCTATAGTGCTGAAGAACTGATGAATAAGGAGACTAAGAAAATGGTGATGATTTTCCTGAACTAAGCCGGAAGTGATGCACTTCCGGTTCAATGCACTGAATTTATTTGTAAGACAAGGCATTAAGAAGGAAATAATCATGTTTGAACGCTGGTTCTCGGCGTACTGCTTGGCGCTGCGAACTTGGTGGTTAACCAGTCGCTTTTTAACCTATCAATCACCACTAAGGTTGTTATCGCTATTTGAAACCTGCGAGCAACAAGCCCATTGCCGTAACCGAGCTCGTATTGCGGTTGGAGACACGGTTCGCTTAGTGGATGTTGAACGCGCCTATCAATATCGCATGACATTGGTCAGCTCGCGCAAGGGGCAACCCATGACAGGTATGCTCGCGGTCGATTCTTATTTGGGGTCTCGACTGTTAGGTCGAGCTAAAAATGATGCGCTCGAAGTGGAAATTTTTAATCAGCGACGCTGCTTTGTGATTACTGAAATTGTTCATCAATCGCAGCCACCAGCTCAGAAAATGCTGTGTGGTTGTCTGTTGTGCCAATAAATAGAGGTGAAGTCATGAGTAAGAAAGAAAAGAAACAACCGCAGTTGAGTCTAAAAGAAAAGCGCAAACTAAAGCAGGAAAAGGCGGCAGAAAAGGGCGTTGTAAAAGCGCGTAAATCCTCCCGCAAGTAAAGTGTAGATTGAGCCCTCCAGAACGGCGGGCTTTTTATCACTGATCGCGAAGTGATGAGGAACTAAGCTGTTCAAGGGGATAGTGGATGCTTTAAAAATTTTTTATTTTTTCCCTTGAAAGTCATTTTTGACGACCTTATATCTAGTTGTGAAGAGGGTGACTGGCTTGCTAGAGACTAGAAGACCAGCCCTCTGGAATCGCTAAAACGAGATCGCTCAGAAGAGGATATGGCGTTTTGGCACACAACTTAAACCTTTAGATTCAATATCATGTCTCCGAGCCAAACCAAGGCCAGTGGAATGATAAGAATCTCTTAGTTCGGCGTTGGTTTTTGCATAAACACGCCAGTAGGATGAAACTCATCTGAACTAAGACTATTGCTTAATTAAGAGGATAGATTTATGCGTAATGTAGATTTCTCACCACTATACCGTAATGCAATTGGCTTTGATCGTCTGCTAAACCTGATGGAAGCGAATACAGCGAAAAATACTTCTGGCGGTTACCCTCCATACAACATTGAGCAAAAAGACGAGCACAACTACCGTATTACTATGGCCGTTGCTGGCTTCTCTGAAGACCAACTCGATCTGACTCAAAACGAAAACATGTTGATTGTGAAGGGCGAACGTAAAGCCGAAGAAGGCAAAAACTATGTTTACCAAGGTATTGCAGAACGCGATTTTGAACGTAAATTCCAGCTAGCGGATTACGTAAAAGTCGTGGGTGCATCAATGGAAAACGGTCTGCTTCATATCGATTTAGTTCGTGAAATCCCTGAAGCCATGCAACCACGTAAGATTGCTATCGGTGGTAACAACCTGATTGAGAACAACTAATCAGTTAACCACCCGGTTATAGAATGAGAAAGAGCGCCATATGGGCGCTCTTTTTAGTTTGGGGTTTTCAAATCCGCTATTTTAAAGCCGTAATTTCAAAGAGAAGAACGGCTGAGTTCAATCCGTCTATTTACCTTCGCGGTAAGCCTTTTCCACTTCTTCAGCGATAATCGCAATGCCTTTTTGCATCATCTCATCATCTTGAACGTAGTTCATACGCAGGCATTGGTGCGCGTGATCCCACTCGTCTTGCTGACCAATAAAGAAATATTCACCAGGGACAATCAATACGCCACGCGCTTTCAAGCGTTGGTACAGTTCCATTGTTGTGATTGGCAGTTCATCAAACCATAACCACAAGAAGATAGCGCCTTCCGGCTTGTGGATGCGGAATCGCTCATCGGTAATTGCTTGTTGGAGCAGTTCAACCGCACGTTGTGATTTTTGCTTGTAGAACGGCTTAATCACCTCTGAACTCAGTTTAAGAAGATCGCCTTTGCCAATTATATGGTTTGCCAGCGCTGGACCAACACTGCCCGGCGCTAGGCTGATGATGCCGTTCATATTGGTTAACGCTTGAGTGATTTCTTCACTCGCAATCACAATGCCACAACGCACGCCCGGCAAGCCAAGTTTAGATAGGCTCATGCATAGGATGGTGTTTTCATTCCAGAACGGTTCGACATCTTCAAAGATGATGTTCGGGAAAGGTAGACCGTAGGCGTTATCGATGATCAGTGGGATGTTGTTCTCACGTGCTAGCTTGTCCAGCTTACGTACTTCTTCGTCTGTCAGTACATTACCCGTTGGGTTGGTTGGACGAGATGCACAGATTGCCGCAACAGAGTCGTCGACGGTTAGCTGCTCAAAATCGACGTGGTATTTAAACAGACCGTTATCTAACAGCTCGATTTCTGGGTGGTAAGAGATAAAGATATCTTTATCAATGCCAGCATCACCATAACCGATGTATTCAGGAGCGATAGGCAGTAGCACTTTCTTGTGCGAACCGTCTGGCTGTTTACCTGCCAACAAGTTGAACAAGTAGAAGAAGCCACTCTGGCTACCGTTAGTTAGGCTGATGTTCTTTTCGGAAATATCCCAGCCGTAAGTTTCACGGAATAACTGAGCTAGCGCTTTGACGAACGCGTCTTTACCCTGCGGGCCATCGTAGTTGGCAAGGGCGGCGACGAGCTCCCCACTGGCGAGCATTTCCTCACTGGCTTGGTGAAAGTAATCGAGCATGGCAGGAATGGCGGCAGGATTACCTCCACCGAGCATGATGGCACCTGGTGTGCGCAGACCATCATTCAAATCGTCCATTAACTGCGTAATACCTGAATACTGATTAAATTTTTCACCAAACTTTGAGAACTGCATGCTGACTTATACCTAATTCATTGTGATTGCTTTGTGTATGTTTATGCCGATGTTTTATCGGCTTATCGAGTAATCCTTGACCTTACCTCAATGTGTAATTAACGCAAAGTGTGAATTAAGCCGAAAAAGAAAAAAGTGCGTCATCAGACCAGAGGAACGAGACAAAAGGACAAAAACAGCAATAAAAAAGGGAAGCTTATGCTTCCCTTGCTGGTGGAGAGAGTGTGATTTACTCACCGGTGTAAACAATCAGCACCTTGTCGTCTTGGTATTGGCGTTCGAACGCGTAGTAACCTTCTTGGTTGCGAGTGATGTGCTTACCTTGAGCTACCGCTGGGTGGCGTTTACGGAATTCGCCCAACTTTTGCCAATGTTGCAGTAGATCCTCACGCTCGCCATGAATCTTATCCCATGGCATATCTGAGCGTGTGCCTTGGTGGGCGTCTGAACCAGTAATGCCAAAATCACGAGCTATCTCATCACCGTAATAGATCTGTACTGCACCGGGAGCCAGCATCAGTGCATTTGCTGCACGTGCTTGGTCATCAAAGCTGCGGCTGCGCGCTGACCAAAACAGTTGTGTATCGTGTGAAGACAGGTAGCTCAACACGTTGAACTCAGGATCGGTATTGATGCGTTCTGCATAGCGGCGGTAATCATTATCAAGTTGAGCGAAACACTTCAGCGCTTTTGGTGCTACGTCAGATTGGAACTCGAAGTTGATGATGGAATCGAAGCCGTTATCGAAATACGGGCTTTTCACCACGCTGTGTGCCCACACTTCACCCGTCATCCAGAAAGGTAAGTCATCCAAGGCTTTGTCCGGGTTGTTTTGCTTCCACTGGGCAAGCGCTTGGGTGGTGCTGGCTTTCAGCTCTGCCCACGCTTCCATTTCAACGTGTTTTGCAGTGTCGACACGGAAGCCGTCAATGCCGTAGTCACGTACCCAATCGGATAACCAGGTAATCAGGTGTTCACGTGGGGTTTGCAGCTCATCTTGCGCATTGGTGTCTTTATTGCGGAAGAAGTTTGGTAATCCGGTTTTCTGAGTCGATTCGGTTTTGAGATCCGGTAGGTAGTTCAAAGACATGGTGATGTCGTTGTAGCCCGGAGCATCGTAGTCGCCAATGTCGGTGCGAATCCAGTCTTTGCCCCACCATTTATCCCACGCTTCGCTATCACCGTATTTGATGTAGTCGTTGAAGCTGTGCCAGCTTTGTCCTGATTTTGGCTGCCAGTCGGTCCATTTTTCACCAAGGACTTGTTTGGCTTCTTGGTCATCAAGGTAAAGCTGACCAAAGCCGAATTCCTGCATGTCTGCTAATGTCGCATAACCTGTGTGGTTCATGACCACATCCCAAATCACGCGGATACCTTTCTTATGGGCGGTATCGACGAAGGTTCTGAGTTCATCTTCGGTACCCATGTTGGCATCAAGCTTGGTCCAATCTTGGTGGTAGTAGCCGTGGTAGCCGTAGTGCTTAAAGTCGCCTTTATCGCCGCCGCCAACCCAGCCGTGGATTTGTTCCAGTGGTGAGGTTATCCAGATAGCATTGACACCAAGTGATTCGATGTAATCGAGTTTTTTCGTCAGACCCGCTAAGTCACCACCGTGGAAGGTACCAATCTCGTATTTCCCGTCTTTGCTGCGACCGTAGCTGTTGTCGTTGTCTGGGGTGCCGTTATAGAAGCGGTCAGTCATGACGAAGTACACCGTCGCGTTATCCCAGCTGAATGGTTTATCGGCTTGCTGATCGACTTCTTCTAGCAGCAATAGACCTTGGCTCATAGGACCCGGCTGCATGGTGACGCTGCCATTGGCGACGGTGGCTTCTTGCCCGGTTAAGGCGTCACGAACAACAGTGCCATCATTAAAGGTTTGAGCGACGTTGATGGTTTTTGGCGCGTCAGTTGCGACAGGGCAAGAGTAGGTGATGTCCTGACTCTGTTTTGGTTTGATTTTTACCGTCAGCTCGTTGGTGGTTGGGTTGAGCGTAAATTGATAGGTATTGGCTTTGAAGATGCGCAGCGGCATTTGGGCATCTGTGGCGCAATTATCCATTTTTAATGGACGATTGAATTTGATGCGGCTTTCTTCTGCCAAAGCAAAGCTGCTGCCGCAGGTTTGGTTGCTGTCGGCAATGGTAAAGGTGTAGCTGCCTTTTTCGAGTTTTTGCTCGGCGACAAGTAAGCCCTGTGAGTTTTCCTCAAAAACAGCGGTGTCATCACCAACGCTTAATACGATGGCATTTTCTGGAATCTGGCTGCAGGCGCTCAGTAGACCGATAGAGAGTGCGAGAATTGTTTTTTTCATTGTGTCCTTCCCCCGAATAAACAGTCCAGTTATAGCAAAACTGTGCCTCTACAATCCGAGCTCTACACCAACAAGTTAAACGCGTCTCACCCTACAAATTTTAGTCTTGTTCACAAAATGAATAATAAGCATCACCTTCATCGGTTTGAAGGCAACAAAAAAGGGAAGCATCTGCTTCCCTTTTACTTATTTCTTAATCACTTCGAAGAGCAATGAATTACTTTTGAAGCAAAGAAATATCTGCGATCTGTAGGAACAGGTTACGCAGGTTGTTCAGAAGTGTCAGACGGTTCTTCTTAAGTGCTTCGTCGTCTGCCATTACCATTACGTTATCGAAGAACGCATCAACTGGTTCACGTAGGTCAGCTAGCTTGCTTAGGGCTTCTTGGTAGTTACCAGTAGCAAATGCTGGCTCTAGCGCTTCTGTCATTACTTCAACGCTTTCTGCTAGTGCTTTCTCTGCGTCTTCTTGTAGAAGTGCTAGGTCGATGTCTGCTGCTAGTTCGCCGTCGAATTTCGCTAGGATGTTACCTACACGTTTGTTCGCTGCTGCTAGAGACTCTGCCGCTTCTAGCTCACGGAAGTGAGAAACCGCTTTAACTCGTTGGTCGAAGTCTGCTGGTTTTGTAGGACGACGCGCTAGAACCGCTTGAATGATGTCTACGCTGAAGCCTTCGTCTTGGTACCAAGCACGGAAACGACCAAGCATGAACTCGATAACGTCTTGCTCAACGTTGTCGTTGGTTAGGCGATCGCCAAACAGTGACTTCGCTTTCGCTACTAGGTCAACAAGATCTAGGTTGTAGCCGTATTCAACGATGATACGTAGTACACCTAGAGATGCGCGGCGTAGTGCGAATGGGTCGCTGCCTTTAGGCGCTTGACCAATACCGAAGATACCTACGATAGTGTCTAGCTTGTCTGCCATTGCAACTGCAGTTGAAACGCCGTTTGATGGCAGTTCATCACCTGCGAAACGAGGCATGTATTGCTCGTTCAGTGCTACTGCAACTTCTTCTGCTTCACCGTCGTGGCGAGCATAGTGCATACCCATAACACCTTGAGTATCCGTGAATTCGAATACCATTGAGGTCATTAGGTCACATTTTGCTAGTAGACCAGCACGCTTTGATTTCTCAACGTCAGCACCGATTTGCTCAGCAATGTAGCCAGCAAGTTCTGTGATGCGGTCTGTTTTGTCTTTGATCGTCCCCAGTTGCTTTTGGAAGATCGCTTGCTCTAGTTCAGGCAGACGGTCGATAAGCGGACGCTTACGGTCTGTGTTGAAGAAGAACTCTGCGTCAGCAAGACGAGGACGAACCACTTTCTCGTTACCTTCGATTACGTAACGAGGCTCTTTTGATTCGATGTTCGATACGAAGATGAAGTTAGGTAGTAGCTTCTTGTTTTCGTCGTAAACAGGGAAGTATTTTTGGTCACCTTTCATGGTGTAAACCAATGCTTCAGAAGGTACTTTTAGGAACTCTTCTTCAAACTTCGCTGTTAGTACCACTGGCCATTCAACCAGAGACGTTACTTCTTCTACTAAGTCATCTTCTAGGTCAGCGATACCGCCAACTGCTGCTGCCGCTTTTTGTGCGTCAGCTAGGATGATTGCTTTACGCGCTTCGTAATCTGCCATTACTTTACCGCGCTCTTCTAGGATCGCAGGGTATTGCTCAGCAGAATCGATAGTAAACTCTTGCTCACCCATGAAGCGGTGACCACGGATAGTGCGGTCTGAAGCAACACCAAGGATCTCGCCTTCGATTAGGTCGCTGCCCATTAGCATGGTTAGCGTCTTAACTGGACGGATAAATTGAGTCGTTTTGTTACCCCAGCGCATTGGTTTTGCGATAGGTAGGTTTGCTAGTGCTTTCGCTGCAAGTTCAACGACGATCTCAGACGTTGGCTGACCTTTCACTTCTTGTTTGAACAGTAGCCATTCACCTTTGTCTGTAACCATGCGCTCTGCTTGGTCAACCGTGATGCCACAACCGCGTGCCCAGCCTTGAGCCGCTTTTGTTGGGTTGCCTTCTGCGTCAAATGCTGCAGAAACCGCAGGACCACGTTTTTCAACAACTTTGTCAGACTGGCTGTCTGCTAGTGCAGCGACTTTAAGTGCAAGACGACGAGGCGCCGCGAACCATTTCACGCCTTCGTGAGCAAGCTCAGCGCCTTTTAGTTCTGCTTCGAAGTTTGCTGCGAATGCTTCAGCTAGAGTGCGAAGTTGCGTTGGTGGTAGCTCTTCTGTACCTAGCTCGATTAGAAATTCTTTTGCCATGTTACTCTACCCCTTACGCTTGTTCTTTCTTACACATTGGGAAGCCAAGAGCTTCACGCGATGCGTAGTATGCTTCTGCAACTGCTTTCGTCAGGTTGCGGATGCGTAGGATGTAACGTTGGCGTTCAGTTACTGAGATCGCTTTACGCGCGTCTAGTAGGTTGAATGCGTGACCAGCTTTTAGAATGCGCTCGTAAGCAGGTAGTGGCAGTGGCTTTTCAAGCTCAAGCAGCTCTTTACACTCTTTCTCACACTGTTCGAAGAAACCAAATAGGAAATCAACGTCTGCGTGCTCGAAGTTGTAAGTTGATTGCTCTACTTCGTTTTGGTGGAAGATGTCACCGTAAGTCACTTTGCTGCCGTCTGGCGCGATGTTCCAAACTAGGTCGTAAACAGAGTCTACTTCTTGGATGTACATTGCTAGACGTTCAATACCGTAAGTGATCTCACCAGTTACTGGCTTACACTCAAGACCACCAACTTGCTGGAAGTAAGTAAACTGAGTCACTTCCATGCCGTTTAGCCAAACTTCCCAGCCCAGACCCCATGCGCCTAGTGTTGGGTTTTCCCAGTTGTCTTCTACGAAACGGATGTCGTGTACAAGAGGGTCAATACCAAGAACTTCAAGGGAGCCAAGGTACAACTCTTGAATATTGTCAGGCGATGGTTTTAGCGCTACTTGGAATTGGTAGTAGTGCTGAAGACGGTTAGGGTTTTCACCGTAACGGCCATCAGTAGGACGACGTGAAGGTTGTACGTAAGCTGTCGACATTGGCTCTGGGCCAAGCGCTCGTAGACAGGTCATTGGGTGAGAGGTACCCGCACCCACTTCCATATCTAGCGGTTGAACAATGGTACAACCATTTTGAGCCCAATAATCCTGCAGCGCGAGGATCATTCCCTGGAAGGTTTTGATATCGTATTTTTGCATAAGTCAGGTTCGCGCGATTCTCTTGTTACTCGTTAATTCGTCATCTATGCCGAGTTTTTCAACTCTAACAACGGCGATAAAGAGTAATTACGGTTGAATAAATTAACAATCTAGTATAACCAGATATTGAGCATGGGAGTAGAGCTAATCTTGATTAATTCGTGGGCGATTTTCTCCTTTAATGAATTTTTACCGCGTTATCTGCTGTATTTTTCCTAAAAGGGAGTTTTTGCCTGCTTTGGCTCTTGAGAAGCGCAACAAAGGTGGCTAGAATTGCGCCTGTCTTTGGGGAGTAGCTTACCTGATGAAGTTTCTGTTTCATCTGGTTCGTCCGTCAACATAATTGGTGCAAAATCACCATGGCGTTCGAGACTTGAAGCCTTTCAAGTTTAGCAAGACCTTAGACAAATCATCACGAACCGGGGTAGGGGCGTGAGGTTTGTCTTCGGTTAAAAATAATAATCCCTGCCCCAATGAGCATGTCGTGAGCGTTTTAGCTATTTCAATTACTACTGTAGCGTTAGCAGAAATTGGCGATAAGACCCAATTGCTATCTCTATTACTCGCAAGTCGTTACCGAAAACCAATCCCAATTATTGCAGCAATCTTTTTGGCAACTATTGCCAACCACGCTTTGGCTGCATGGTTAGGTGTGGTTGTCGCAGACTATCTATCACCTGAGATTTTAAAGTGGGTGCTGGTGGTCAGTTTTGTCGCGATGGCGGCTTGGGTTCTGATCCCGGATAAACTGGATGATGACGAGCAGATTTCTAATCGAGGCCCATTTATTGCCAGTTTTATCGCGTTCTTCGTTGCGGAGATAGGCGATAAAACTCAGATCGCCACTTCCATCTTAGGGGCGCAATACGCGGATGCGTTAAGTTTGGTGATTATCGGTACCACAATCGGTATGCTGCTGGCGAATGTTCCTGTGGTCCTGATTGGTAAATTGTCGGCCGACAAGATGCCTTTAGGGCTGATCCGTAAAATCACCGCATTTTTGTTTATTGCTTTGGCAATAGGGGCTGCACTGTTCTGATTTTTTGCACGTGAAATGATGTGAGTTATCAATCATTAGTGGCGTGCTGCGCGAGTTCAAACTCTGACTCTAAATCGTTCCGTTGCGTGACGGATGACATATAAGTGTCATACTTGTCATGGTAGTTTAATGGTGTGAATGATAGCGAGAGGGCAAGTTTATGCTTACACGTTACATGGGGATGTCCCCGAAGAGTCAGAGTTATTTATTCACTTTTGGTTTAGCGCTGTGTTTACTAGCGATGGTGCTAACTGATATGTGGTTACCGATTGTAGCAGGATCGTTCGTTCTTACTGGATTGACAGTAGAAGCGTGGATTCGTGTCGCTCACATCATTCCTATGCATGAAGAGATGCGGGCAATGAAGAAACAACTTAACAAGCTCCAATCAGAAGTTCGCACACTCGAATACGACGAATAAACAAACGGCAGCCAATATAGGCTGCCGTTTTTAGTTCGACCAGATTATTCCAATCCTTTCTTGATCAGGTACTGATACGGAACTTGCTCCGTTTGTGCCGCAACTAACTGGTGGTCCATAAAGCGGCAGAAACTCGGAATGTCTCGAGTCGTGGATGGATCGTCTGCTTTGACCAGCAAAATCTCACCATCTTGCATGTTGCGAATTGTCTTCCTGACCATCATCACTGGCTCTGGGCAGCGCAGTCCTTCCGCCTCTAATGTCTTGTTTGCCAGTTCAGGATTAAAGCTCATAGTGTGATTCTCGTAACTAACTGAGCGTTGAATTTTACTTTCGTTGAAAAAATATTCAATAACCACTTGGCAAATCAAATTTTTTGTTTTACCTTAAATTAACAATTTGGTAACAACTAGCAAGGGAGAGGCAATGTTAACAGCGTTAGACAGACTTACGATTTACTCAGTGCTGTGCTTTATCTCGTTTTGTGCATTGGTACTCAGGACGCCAGCTGACACCTCTTTGACACCTCTAGTAGGCATGGTTGCCACTATTATTGGGATTTGGATCGAGATGCGCAGATGGTCTGGCGCATCTGAGCAAGAAAATTAGCGCTTCTTGCTTGGATCAGAATGCTTTTAATAACGCTCACCTATTTTTACCGACACTTCATTCCGACACTATCCCCATTTTTCTTGGGCTTCCCCGCTGAAAGGCGGGATTTTTTTTGCCTGAAGAGTACAATTTACCCAAACACATACAAAATAAGTGGCTAATTCGTGGAACTGGAAGATATCTATCGCCGAGATTTAAATTTACTGGTTGCGTTGCGAGTACTGATAGAAGAAAACAGTGTCAGTAAGGCGGCAACACGTCTGAACTTGAGTCAATCGGCAATGAGTCGTGTGCTTGGTCGTCTACGTGACTTATTGGGAGACCCGCTGTTTACTCGTCAGGGACAGCATTTGATCCCAACTCAGAAAGCGTTAGAGATCGATCGCTCATTGGGCGAACCATTAGAGTCTTTACGTCAGTTGTTATCTCCGGTTGAGTTTGACCCATTGCAATGCGTACAGACTTTCAACATCGTGACCACCGACTATGCCATGCAAACAATCTTACCGTTCGCTTTGCCGAGAATTTACCAAGAAGCGCCAAACGTGTCTTTCAACTTCTTACCACTGCAACACGACCGTTTATCAGATCAGCTCACTTATGAAGGTGCAGACTTAGCGATTTGTCGCCCGACAGGCCCGGTGGAGCCTCTACGCAGTGAAGTGTTGGGGCGAGTGGGGGTGCTGTGTATGCTTTCAAAACAGCATCCATTAGCGGATAAAGAAATGAGCTTGGATGATTATCTGAGTCATCCACATGCCATGATCGCCATCAGTGATGGTGTTAAGGCACTGATCGAACAAGCTTTGATGGAGAAACCTAAGCGTAAAATGGTTCTGCGGGCTTATCATTTAGAAGCCGCATTGGCGATCATGGATACCTTGCCAATTATCATCACAGTGCCAGCGGACTTGGCGTATCTGGTTGCCGAGCGTTATGACTTGGTGGTGAAACCGTTACCATTCCAATTCACGCCGTTTGAATACTCGATGATTTGGCATGCGCGTTGCGAGCATTCTCCCGCTCAAGAATGGTTAAGAACGATTGTGCGTGAAGAGTGTAGCCGTCTGATAGCTAAACGTATCGAAGATATGGGACTGAACTGCTAACAAAAAAGAGCCAGCAATGCCGGCTCTTCGTCTGTTTACACTGAGTCAGTGTTTATAGCTTGATAACCACACGACCCGTTACTTGACCGTTGGTGATGTCTTCTGCATATTTTGGTGCTTCAGCAAGAGCAACTTCAGTACACGCTTGCTCGAAGTAGCTGTCTGGTAGTAGCTCGACCAGCTTTTCCCATGCAGCGATACGTTTCTCTGTTGGGCACATTACTGAGTCCACACCTTGTAGGCGAACATTACGTAGGATGAACGGCATCACTGTGGTTGGTAGATCAAAACCACCAGCAAGACCACAAGCTGCAACTGCACTGTTGTAATCCATTTGCGCCAATACTTTAGCCAGTACTTTGCTGCCTACAGTATCAACCGCACCTGCCCATACTTGCTTTTCAAGTGGACGTGCTGGTTCTTCAAATTCAGTACGGTCGATGATGCGGCTAGCACCTAGTTTTTCAAGTAGCGGGCCATTTTTTTCTACACGACCTGTCACTGCAGCAACTTTGTAGCCAAGCTGTGCTAGAAGCGTTACTGCGACTGAGCCTACACCGCCACTTGCGCCAGTTACAAGGATTTCACCATTTTCAGGTTTGATGCCTGCATCAAGCAGTGCTTGAACACATAGCATGCCTGTGAAACCAGCAGTACCAACCATCATTGCTTTCTTGCTGTCTAGACCTTTTGGTAGTGGTACTAGCCAATCTGCTTTTAGACGAGCACGCTGAGACATACCACCCCAGTGGTTTTCACCCACGCCCCAGCCAGTAAGGACAACTTTGTCACCAGCTTGGTAGCGGTCGTCTTCTGAGCTTACTACCGTACCTGCTAGGTCAATACCTGGCACCATCGGGAAGTTACGGATGATTTTACCTTTACCTGTGATCGCAAGACCGTCTTTGTAGTTTAACGATGAGTAATCAACGTCAATCAGAACGTCGCCTTCAGGCAGTTGTGTTTCATCGATTTGCTCGATGTTAGCGATAGTACGTTTGTCTTCTTGATTTAGAACTAGAGCATTAAACATAAGGTTCTCCGATTGTGCGGTAGCATGACTCTGGGTCACATGCAGCAAGATATCAACTGGTCTAAGTGTATGTCTTCTTTGTCTATGAATAAAATGAAACTTGAGCATTTAATGTATGCTTTTCATGCATATTTGATGTAAAACAAAAAGGGCGACATCAATTGTCGCCCTTAAGTGTAATACTAAAAATTTTATTATTAGTTCATTTGCTTATGATTGTTGGCTCGATCACTACAACAACGTCTTGAACTGTTATGGTCGTTCAAATACTGTCGCAATGCCCTGACCCAAACCGATACACATGGTGGCCAGACCGTATTTCGCGTCTTTCGCTTCCATTAGGTTGATCAACGTTGTTGAGATACGTGAACCAGAACAGCCTAGTGGATGACCCAATGCTATCGCACCACCGTTAAGGTTGACCTTCTCATCCATAACATCAAGCAGGCCTAAGTCTTTAGCACACGGCAGAGACTGCGCGGCAAATGCTTCGTTTAGCTCAACCACATCCATGTCTTCAATTGAAAGACCGGCACGCTTGAGCGCTTTTTTCGTCGCAGGTACAGGACCGTAACCCATAATAGAAGGATCGCAGCCCGCAATGGCCATGCCTTTAATACGTGCACGAATCTTCAAACCAAGCTCATTAGCTTTCTCTTCACTCATGATCAACATCGCTGATGCACCATCGGACAGCGCCGATGAAGTACCGGCTGTTACTGTACCGTTTGCAGGGTCGAACACTGGGCGAAGTTGAGATAGACCTTCAACGGATGTTTCAGGGCGAATCACTTCGTCGTAATCCAGAGTGAACAGTGTGCCGTCTGGTGCGTGGCCTTCAATTGGTAGAATTTCGTTTTTAAAACGACCTTCTACGGTTGCTGCGTGCGCACGAGCGTGTGAGCGAGCGGCAAACTCGTCTTGTTGCTCACGGCTAATGCCATGTAATTTACCCAGCATTTCAGCCGTTAAGCCCATCATGCCCGCAGCTTTTGCTACGTTCTTTGACATACCTGGGTGAAAGTCTACACCGTGGTTCATTGGCACATGCCCCATGTGCTCAACACCACCAATTAGGCAGATTTCAGCATCGCCAGTCATGATGGCACGTGTACCGTCGTGAAGCGCTTGCATTGATGAACCACACAAGCGGTTCACCGTCACGGCGCCAATTTCAATCGGCAGGCCCGCGAGTAGCGCGGCATTACGTGCAACGTTAAAGCCTTGCTCTAGTGTTTGCTGTACACAGCCCCAGTAGATGTCTTCAATCTCGCTTGGGTTCACTTGTGGGTTACGCGCAAGAATGCCTTTCATTAGGCGCGCAGATAGATCTTCTGCTCGTGTATGACGGAAAGCACCACCTTTAGAGCGACCCATTGGAGTACGTAGACAATCGACTACGACAACATTTCTTGTTTGATTAGTCATTTTAGAATCCCTCCTTAGATAGAACCTTGCTGTTGTGCACCGTAAAAGCTTTCACCTTTCGCCGCCATATCAATCAGCATTTGCGGTACTTGGTACATCGCACCTAGCTCGGCGTGTTGTTTTGCCATTTCAACGTATTCAGCAATACCCACGCTGTCTAGATAGCGGAATACGCCACCGCGGAATGGAGGGAAACCAAGACCATAAACCAATGCCATATCTGCTTCCTGCGGAGTTGCGATGATGCCTTCTTGTAGGCACAGCACCACTTCGTTGATCATTGGAATCATCATACGTTGAATGATGGTCTGATCGTCAAAGTCCTGCTTATCGGCACAAACGTCAGCAAGTACCGGTAAGATCGCTTCGGAGAAGGTTTTCTTCGGCTTACCTTTTTTATCTATGGTGTAGCTGTAGAAGCCATTACCATTTTTCTGACCATATTTGTCTGCTTCGAACAGTGCATCAATCGCATCACGACCTTGTTTACCCATACGCTCAGGGAAACCGTCAGCCATCACAGCTTGTGCGTGGTGCGCGGTATCAATGCCGACTACGTCAAGCAAGTACGCCGGTCCCATCGGCCAGCCAAACTTACGCTCCATGACTTTGTCGATTTTCGTAAAGTCAGCACCATCACGAAGTAGCATGCTGAAGCCGCCAAAGTATGGGAACAATACGCGGTTAACGAAGAACCCTGGGCAGTCATTAACGACAATTGGTGATTTGCCCATTTTCGCAGCATACGCCACAACACGATTGATGGTTTCATCAGAGGTGTGCTCACCACGGATGATCTCAACAAGAGGCATACGATGCACTGGGTTGAAGAAGTGCATACCACAGAAGTTTTCTGGGCGTTTTAGTGATTTTGCCAATAGGTTGATAGGAATCGTTGAGGTGTTTGAGGTGATAACGGTGTCGTCACCGACATGGGATTCAACTTCACTTAAAACTGCTGCTTTTACTTTCGGGTTTTCAACGACAGCTTCAACAATCACATCAGAGTTTTCAATACCTGCGTAATGTAAGCTCGGTGTGATTGACGCTAAAATACCCGCCATCTTAAAGCCATCAATGCGACCGCGAGATAAGCGTTTATTCAGCAGCTTAGATGCTTCAGTCATGCCTAGGTCGAGCGACGCTTGCGCGATGTCTTTCATTAAGACTGGCACACCTTTTAGCGCTGATTGGTAAGCAATGCCGCCACCCATGATACCTGCACCTAATACGGCTGCACGTTGCGTGTCTTTACTTGCTGACTTCGCTGCTTTTTTCGCAATGCCTTTGATGTATTGATCATTAAGGAATAGGCCAACGAGTGATTTTGCTTCTTCCGATTTAGCCAATTTCACGAAGTGCTTACGTTCAATGTCTAACGCTTCATTACGTGCAAAGCGAGCACCTTCTTCAATCGTGATAACGGCTGTCATTGGGGCAGGGTAGTGAGGACCTGCTTTTTGTGCCACCAGACCCTTCGCCATGGTGAAGCTCATCATTGATTCAAGCTTACTCAGCGTTAGCGGAGATGTTTTCTGTGCTCGGCGTGCTTGCCAGTCAAGTTTCTCGTTAATTGCAGAGTTAAGAGTTTGTAGTGCTGATTCGTATAAAGCATCAGTCTCTACAACAGCATCGAGTAAGCCAATTTTCAATGCTTCATCAGCTCGGCATGCTTTACCTTGGGTGATGATTTCCATTGCGCTGTCTGCGCCAATAACGCGAGGCAAGCGTACACAACCACCAAAGCCAGGCATGATTCCCAGTTTCGTTTCTGGTAGGCCGATGCTGGTGGTTTTGTCACCAATACGCATGTCTGTTGCTAGCACACATTCACAACCGCCACCAAGAGCGTGGCCTTTGATCACTGAGATGGTCGGAACGGGTAAGTCTTCTAATTTGTTAAAGATGCTATTAGCAAATTGCAGCCATTGGTCGAGCTCGGCATCCGTTTTAGCAAACAGACCTAAAAACTCGGTAATGTCTGCGCCTACAATGAATGCGTCTTTAGCTGAAGTGAGCAACAACCCCTTGAGGCCTTGATGGGCAATGAGCGCATCAAGAGCTTTATCTAGCGATTCTAATGTCGCTAGGTCGAGTTTGTTGACGGATTTTGGAGAGCAGAAGCTTAGCTCTGCAATACCATCTTGTATTTCCTTTACCTGTAGGGTTTCGGCTTGGTAAATCATTGTCTATCTCCATGACATACAATCGTGGATTGTCTGTATACCTATTTCAACGACGCCGTGTACCTCGGCAAATAGGTATCGAGGAAGTCGTTTTATTTTTGTTCTGGTTTGACCAGTAAAGTTAGTTTGGATCGTGGATTGTTTAATTTCAATACATTTTTTAAACAAGTGTTTAACATTGTGCGCTGTGGCAGATCTTATGCGACGGGTAAATCACACTCGTGATAGACTTCAGGCAAATAGACCTGAATCCATAATCCTATGAATGACAAGCCTTATCTGATTCCAGCAGAGCCCGCTCAATTTGAAGAAGAAATTAAAAAGAGCGTCTTCATTACTTATTTGGCACACACGCCAAGTATCGAAGCTGCAAAAGCATTTGTTGATCAAATCAAAGCTAAACACGCTGATGCCAGACATAACTGTTGGGGCTTTGTTGCTGGTCGCCCGGAAGATTCAATGAAATGGGGCTTTAGTGATGATGGGGAGCCGTCCGGAACAGCAGGCAAACCAATCCTGGCGCAGCTGTCTGGATCTGGGGTGGGGGAGATCACGGCTGTGGTCACGCGATACTCTGGTGGAATCAAGTTAGGTACAGGCGGCTTGGTTAAAGCGTATGGGGGTGGGGTTCAACAAGCGCTCAAGCTGCTTCAAACTATTGAGAAAAAAATAACCACAAAGCTCAGACTAACGTTAGACTATGGGTTTATGCCGATCGCACAGTCAATCATGCCGCAATTTGGTGCAATAGAAGTCGAGGCTGAATACAGCGATCAGGTGGTATTAGTGGTGGAAATTGAGCTTCGAGAAGTGAGCGCGTTTACCCAAGCAATCATCAATAAAAGCGGGGCAAAGGCAATTGTCACTCCGCTAGACGGACAATAATGAAAAACAGGAAGCAACAGGGACAGCTTCGCTAGTCAATTTATCCATGCAATTTCGTTCAATTATTCGAATCGTCGGGCTACTGCTCGCACTCTTTAGTGTCACTATGCTTGCGCCAGCACTCGTTGCGCTGATCTATCGAGATGGTGCTGGTGTGCCTTTTGTCACGACATTTTTTGTTCTGCTGTTTTGTGGGGCCGTTTGTTGGTACCCAAACCGCAGGTATAAGCACGAGCTTAAAGCTCGAGATGGCTTTCTTATTGTCGTCTTATTCTGGACAGTACTTGGCAGTGCAGGCTCGATCCCCTTTCTCATTGCTGACAACCCGAACGTCTCAGTGACAGATGCGTTTTTTGAATCGTTTTCTGCTCTCACGACGACCGGGGCGACCGTTATTGTTGGTTTGGATGAGCTACCTAAAGCGATTCTATTCTATCGACAGTTACTGCAGTGGTTCGGCGGTATGGGAATCATCGTATTAGCGGTGGCGATTTTGCCAGTACTTGGCATCGGTGGTATGCAGCTTTACCGCGCCGAGATCCCAGGTCCAGTCAAGGATACTAAAGTGACGCCGCGCATAGCAGAAACTGCTAAGGCGCTTTGGTACATCTATTTGAGCCTGACTATCGCCTGTGCTTCGGCTTTTTGGTTAGCTGGTATGACGCCATTTGATGCCATCAGTCACAGCTTTTCCACCATTGCCATTGGTGGCTTCTCTACCCACGATGCCAGCATCGGATACTTTGATAGTTACGCGATTAACCTGATTACGGTGGTTTTTCTGCTTATATCTGCATGTAATTACACACTGCACTTTGCTGCATTTGCATCAGGTGGCGTACATCCCAAGTATTACTGGAAAGATCCTGAGTTTCGCGCCTTCTTGTTTATTCAAGTGCTGCTATTTATCATTTGCTTTCTATTATTACTGAAACATCACTCTTACACATCGACATACGATGCTTTCGATCAGGCTCTGTTCCAAACCGTATCAATATCCACAACAGCGGGCTTTACGACAACAGGTTTTGCGGATTGGCCGCTCTTCTTACCTGTGCTGTTATTGTTCTCTTCCTTTATAGGTGGTTGTGCTGGTTCAACAGGCGGCGGCATGAAAGTGATCCGTATCCTGCTTCTTACCTTACAAGGTGCGCGTGAACTAAAACGTTTAGTCCATCCACGCGCGGTTTACACCATCAAAGTAGGTGGCAGTGCCCTACCACAACGTGTTGTCGATGCGGTTTGGGGCTTCTTCTCCGCATACGCATTGGTATTTGTGGTTTGTATGTTGGGGTTGATTGCAACAGGAATGGATGAGCTCAGTGCGTTCTCGGCGGTGGCTGCGACTCTGAACAACCTCGGTCCTGGCTTGGGAGAAGTGGCGCTTCACTTTGGTGATGTTAACGACAAAGCAAAATGGGTATTAATAGTTTCTATGCTGTTTGGTCGTTTGGAAATCTTTACCTTACTTATTCTACTTACGCCGACGTTTTGGCGTAGCTAAGGGGAAATCGTGGCAAAAGCATTATTTCTATACTCTTCCCGCGAAGGGCAGACTAAAAAAATTCTCCACTATATAGATGAACAACTTCCAGACTTCGATTGTGAGCTGGTGGATTTACATAATGTCGAGACGATTGACTTCAGCCAATACGACAGAGTATTGATAGGCGCCTCTATTCGCTATGGCCATCTTAATAAAAAGCTATACCAGTTTATTGAGCGAAACCTCAATCAATTGGAGCAAAATAAAGTGGCATTTTTCTGCGTAAACCTAACCGCTCGTAAAGAGGACCAAGGAAAGGATACACCTGAAGGTAGTGCCTACATTCGCAAGTTCCTAATTAAGTCGCCTTGGAAACCAACGCTAATCGGTGTTTTTGCTGGTGCACTTTATTACCCACGTTATAGCTGGTTCGACAGAACTATGATTAGGTTCATTATGTCGATGACGGGTGGCGAAACCGATACGACCAAAGAGGTGGAGTACACCAATTGGGAAAAAGTGGCTCTTTTCGCAGATAAATTTAGAGAACTGTAGAAATAACGTGCTCTTTTGACCGCTTTTGATGCAAATTTATCCGAACGATAAAAAAATCAAAAAAAACGAGAAAAAGGGCTTGCCAATGTGATCGCAATCTCTATAATGCCACCTCGCTGA
>NZ_JAWOUS010000035.1:0-20796 GCF_033339495.1 Vibrio sp. 2134-1 | reverse complement strand
AGTTCTTTTAGTTGTTGATTTCATAACACTCTCCAATTTTGGGGGTGGAAAGTGTCAACCTTATTTAGGACGGCACACACAGACAAATAAAAAAGAGCCATCACTCAGTGATGGCTCTTTTTTGTCTTTGTATTATTAGCTAAAGGGCTTGAATCGCTGGGTTCTAGCGGCCCATACCAAACAGAACCGTTTTCACGGTAAGAAGTAATATCTTCACTTCCATCATCCAGTTTTGGTGTTTGATATAGTAGACATCGTATTTATGCTTCCAAATAGCGTCTTCTACCGATGCGCCGTAAGGATATTTTACTTGAGCTAGGCCAGTGACCCCAGGTTTAACGGCGTGACGAAAGCGATAGTAAGGAATGGCTTTTTCCAACTCAGAGATGAATACTTCACGTTCTGGGCGAGGGCCAACCATCGACATCTCTCCCTTTAGTACGTTGATTAACTGAGGGAGCTCATCAATGCGAGTTTTACGAATAAAACAGCCGACTTTCGTTACGCGGGCGTCATTTTTTGTTGCCCATTGGGCTCCGTTCTTTTCTGCATCGTTCCGCATCGAGCGAAACTTAATCACTTCAAACTCTTCATTATACTGGCCGGTACGACGCTGTTTAAAGAATACCGGACCTGGCGATTCAAGCTTAATGAGTAGTGCCGTAATAAGCCCTACTGGAATAGCAACCCATGACAGCATGAAAACAAACAACAGATCGATGAAGCGTTTTTGCCAGCTGTTCTTGCGATTAGAAAGGATAGAAAAAGCTTTTTGGTGTAAGAAGTAGCCGCTGTGCAAAAGCTCAGTTTCAGTATATCCGAGTGAACGGTCAAAATAGCTCACCAATGGCTCAACCCAAGCACCTAGCTCTGTCGCCGCGACAAGAAATGCTTGCTGTTCAGGATCTAGATGCGAGCTTTTGAAGTGGCAAAGCGTTTTGCTCTTGAAGTCTCTAAGAGCATAGTTATTAACCTGAGCGTTAATCTCAGGATGCCTCTTAAGCACTTGAGCAATTTTTGCTTCGTCTTCTTTTGGACAGTAGATATAAAGGCAAGCATTTGATTCACTTGCGGATAACTCGTCCAATGCTGATGTTATGCTGATAGAATTATGCTTAGTTAATTCAGAAGCTTCTCGTTCTTGAAGCGTGTCGCTCATACTGTCTGTCATAGGAATGGAATAAGTTGTTATCGACTAGCCAATTGCTTACAAGTCGGCGATTATAATTTATTTCGTATAGAAATTATATCCCTTAATCCAGAACATGCTCATAACTTTGTTAATTTTCTTGAACCTGAGTCCTTGTCTATGACTTGTTTTTGAATCTTAACGAAATTATATCAATGAATTCGAAAAACTATGTTTGCGATATATTATATTGCCTCGAAATTAAATGATTGTTCATTTCACTATATAACGCAGTTATATCCGAGGGTTATCAGTTGTTGATAAAGCGATCTTTTCGACGCTTGTTCACCATGAATAAGGTGAACTTCTTTCGGAGGAGTAGGAATACCAGAAACAAACTGTATTAAATCGTCCCTATCCGCATGTGCAGAGTAACCTGACATGGTATGTACTTGAGCCTCCACTCTAACGCGCCTTCCGTCAATCAGTATGTTCTCTTCTCCATCCTGAATTCGCCGACCTAACGTCCCTTCTGCTTGATAGCCTGCAAATAGCACATCATTTCTTTTATCTGGCAGCAATGCTTCTAAATAATTGACGACACGTCCACCTTCACACATACCAGAGGCCGCAACCACGATAGCAGCTTCTGTCGTGCTCGCGAGTCGATTGACGAGCTTTAAATGGTCAGTGTGGCTTTCGACGGTAATACATTGATCAAACGCAAGAGGGTGTCGGTGATGCTCGAGCCGCTCTTTCGCTTCAGCTCCCCAAAGCTTTTTAAATTGCCGATAGGTAGTAGTTACCTTTTTAGCCAAAGGAGAATCGAGAATAATAGGCAGAGAATCTTGCAAGGCGTGCTCATGAATAAGCTGTTCTATATCAAACAGTAACTCTTGAGTTCTCCCGACGCTAAAAGCAGGTATAACAATTACGCCACCATCCTGAAGTGCATGCTCAATAATAGAAAGCAATCGCCTACTGCGAGACTCAACATCTTCGTGAACTTTATTGCCGTATGTTGACTCGATAAACAAATAGTCAGCTTTTTCAGGCGATACCGGGTCAGGTAGGAGAGGCGTGTTACGAGGTCCCAAATCCCCTGAGAACACAACAACTTCATTGTTTGATAAATGAAACTCAACATATGCAGACCCTAAAATGTGTCCTGCTGGTTGAAAGCGAAGATAGGTATGTTCTTCTATCTCTATCCATTGGGAGTAAGAGCAAGGGCGAATAAGCGTTCGAATAAAATCGAGTACGTTTTCCCTTTGATGGCGCCTCATGCCTAACTGGAGCTTTAATCCATCTTCTAACATAAGCGGTACGAGCTCAGCAGTGGCTTCCGTACAGTAGATAGGACCCTTATAACCTGCAGCCAATAGCCAAGGTAGCCGACCAACATGATCGATATGAGAATGGGTTAGAACAACCGCTTTGAGATCAGAGATAGAAAAGTTGATATTCAAACTATCCTGCTGAGCATTATCTTGACCTTGTAGCAAACCACAGTCGATCAGCACACTTCCATTTTGTAATACGAGCTCGTGACAAGAGCCAGTAACCGTATTTTTCCCACCGTGGTGCAGTACTTTCATAACGAAACGACGCCTTTTCCTTTGTTAACCCACGCTTACGAGTATTTGCTTTTATATATAGCGACACCTCGCGACGTAAAGACGGCTCAGTCAATCGCGCAATGAACAAAGTAAGCAGAAAGTGGTGAATAAGTGAGCGTATTGTAGGCAAGGATAATGAGAGTAAGAAAACAGCAAAACCGAAAGTTTAGAGAGACTTAGATATTCGTCATAAATTTGACTGTGTAGCATTGCAACCTGTTGTGATGCAATTCATATTATTGCAACTATTTTCACTTAGGCTTCTGAGATTAACGCGCTAGCTACACAAACATCAGCTATGCCGGAAGGAGTTTAATAATTAGTAAGCCAACAAAAAAAAGCGTCACGTTTATGGCGAGTTAAGTGTCAGAAAAAAGACATTTTTTTGCAAGCTTTTTACACGTTCTACTTTTAGTTGCAACGTGTTTACTATACAATTCGTCTCCTGTTTGGAAACGCAACCATTAAACACTACGTATAAAACTTGCTTCTAGGAGCCAGACCTAGGGGCGGTAGCGTGCCCAAATCATCTGTTAGTCTCTTTCCTAACAGAAGAGAGACCAAGCAAGATAATTTTTAATAATAATAAGCACCTAAGTGCATTTCTGGCAAGATTGATTTATAAAAAACGAGAACTATTACAAATTTATGTAATTCCCTTTTGTCAGAGGGACGCTCAAAGCTAACAAAGTGGCGAGCAAATGTTGGTTAGGCATAGGTTACAATTTAAATCTCCATTTCTCATACCTATCAAAACCAAATACTAGGTTTATAGAAGTACATAACTACCGGCCCAAACCGTTAGTTAGTGTATTCAGCTTTGTATTTGGCCTGCCTATAAAGGCTGAGAACCGATGACCGTCACGAGCTAGTGTCGGTGGAACTCAGTTACTTACATATTCAATATTAGAAATTAGCGTTTGCAATGCGTTACAACCCACGTTGGCTAATGTGGTTTTGTCACGCCAAAAAAATCACCTGCTCATTCTTAGAGTTCGGCGTGTCTAGATACGAGCGAAGCAAGAATCAGCAGTATCGGACCTGTGATGCAATGGAATCCGTAAAGGGAATCAGTCGGATGCGTTATAGATTTACCTCAAACTTATTTAATAACACAGTTGGCTACCATGAATAATGCATATTTATTTGTATTTATTTTGTCGTTCGTTCTACTTTTTGTTATGCGCAAAGTTGCTAAGCGCGTAGGTCTAGTAGATAAACCCAATGCAAGAAAGCTCCACCAAGGAGTAGTACCCCTTGTAGGAGGCATCTCCATTTTCTCTACTATACTGGTCGGGTTCCTTCTGTTCCTACCAATGAATGACAACCTATCACTCTACTTATCTTGTTCGGCTGTGCTTATAGTGCTCGGCGCATTAGATGACTACTACGATGTAAGTTTCAAAATTCGTCTTATTATCCAAGCCGGAATATCCCTTGCGATGATTTACATCGGAGGCCACAGCTTACACGATTTAGGCTACTTGATGGGGAGCGAAACCATTGCCCTTAATGAAGTCGCTGGCGCAGTGATCACCGTTATTGCGGTAATAGGCGCAATTAACGCATTTAATATGGTTGATGGCATAGACGGCTTGCTGGGCGGGTTAGCCTCGGTCACCTTTACAGCATTAGGTATTGTGTTTGCCTACAACGGAAACGAATATTTAGCCACGATCTGTTTAATGATCGTGACTGCGATGCTTCCTTACATCTTCCTGAACTTAGGTTTCCCACTTGGTCGTCGCTTTAAAATCTTTATGGGTGATGCTGGCAGTATGTTTATCGGCTTTAGCGTGGTCTGGATGCTGATTCGCGGCACGCAAGAACCAGGAGCGGTAGCCTTCAAGCCAGTCACAGCACTGTGGCTAATAGCTTTACCCTTGATGGACATGGCAACCATTATGATCCGTCGTATTCGTAAAGGTCAGTCACCATTCCAACCAGACAGAGAACATCTACACCATATTTGTCAGCGTATTGGGCTTTCTCCAGGTGCAACGTTAATTTTCATCTGTTCGATGGCATCAATTTGTGCCGCTATCGGCTTGTGGGCTGACTTTACTGATGTCAGTGAATCTACAATGTTCCTCGCCTTTATAATTCTGTTTGCGTGTTATTTCTCCATTATTAGTCACATATGGAGAGTTTCAGCATGGATAAATCGTATGTTCAAAAAGCCGGCACTAATGGGGACTGAAATGAAGTAAATCATAGCGTTAGTTCTTCATTTTTAATGTGTAAAGTAGGAAGTATTATGCTTCTTATTATAAATGGCTTTAAATGCAGTTGGTTTATCATCGGTAAGTGAATGTTAAAAAAAAATAAAAAAGAACTTCTATCAAATGTTCTTAGCCTAGGAGCGATTGACTTTCTGGGCATGTTGATACCTATTATAACCATGCCAATTATCACAAGAGCTATTGGTTTAGAGTTGTATGGACAATACCTTTTATTTGTAACAATGCTTACATTTGGTCATACAATCATTGATTATGGTGTCCAATATTCAGGCGTTAGAGCGGCTGCAAAAAATAGAGCAAATAAATTAGCTTTAGAAACAGCTTATGCTGATTATCAAGGGTTGCGGTTTGTTTTATCTGGTGTGTTCTTTTTATTTTCCTCGTTATATGTTGTAAATGTATTTAACTCTATATGGTATTTGATCCCTCTTTTTCTTTATATTTTGGGATATCTTCTGACTTCCGCTTGGTTTTTCCAAGGAGCAGCACTAACCAAATATCTATCGATTGCATCGATTTCTAATAAGATCCTACTTCTTATAGCAATTGTTGTTTTTATAAAAAGTAAAGATGATTTCTTCCTTCTTGTACTTTTCACAACTATTCCCATCTTTATTACCTCTATATTATTGCTGTTTTTTCTGAGAAGTCGCTATCAGATTAAATTGTTTTCTTTAAATAATATCAAAAGAACAGTTAATGACGGATTAAGCGTATTCATTGGTTTATTAGCCCCCAATTTATATAATGCTATTCCACTAATGTTATTAGGTAATTATGCGGACAAGTTAGAATTTGCGAACTTTGCAATATCATTGAAAGTATGTGGTGTGATATTTATGTTGCAAAATGTTGTCGCAAAATCAATATATCCAATTACCTCAAGAAACAAAAATGGATTTAAACCTACTCTTTTTTTGAATTTATTAATCGTCATTCCTTGTGTGTTAATATTGTTTTTCTTTGGTTCCGACCTGATCAAAGTTATTCTAGGTGTGAGCTTAGAGAGTGATATATATATAAAAGTAATTTCAACTAGCTTGATCTTTGTTGCAATCTCGAACTCCTTTAGTGTTGGTTATTTTTTGCCTAATAACCTAGATGTTGAATATCGAAATATAGCGATTAAAACATCGATACTGTCAGCTGTAATCGTATTTTTTCTCATCTATAAATTTTCGGTTATAGGTTGTGCTTTAGGATTGCTTACTGCTAGAGCAATTTTGTTTTTTAATTATACATTGAGCTATAAAAGAATTTATAATGAAAAGTTATCTTAGAAGATTTAAAACATATAGAAGTCTAGCTTTTGCTAAAAGGTTTATTCTTGCTAACAATTATATTCCAAAAATTTCTAGACCTAAAACTTATAACGAGAAAGTTCTTCATAGAAAAAAATACTCAAATGCATCTAAGTTCTCGCAGTATGCGGATAAAATTCTTGTAAAAGATCACGTTGAAAAGTTGGTTAGCTCTAAAATTGTTATCCCAACATTATATACGGGAGAAAGCATCAGTGTTGATTTGACTAATGATCTTTTAAAAAAGCATAAAGGTTTAGTCCTTAAAGCAAACCATAACTCAGGGCCTGTTTATGTCATTGATGATAAAATAAGTCAAAATAAGCTTGCTTCAATAGTTGAAGATCTAAATAGTCAATTAAAAGTAGATTATGGAGCGACTAAAGGAGAAACGTGGTATAGCCAAATAGAACCTAAGATCTTAATCGAAGAGCGTCTCTATGATGAAAATGGAGCGAATGATTTAAAAGACTTTAAATTTCATGTCTTTAAACAAAATTCTGGAGAGGCAAAAGTTGTATTGCATGTGGATTTTGATAGAAATACCAATCATACACGCTCATTTTTTGACGAACACCTGAATTGGCTGCCATTTTCTCTAGAGAAACCTTGCATTCATACTGACCTTAAAAAGCCTAATAATTTTGAAGAGATGGTAGTAATTGCTAGGAAGCTAGCAGAACCTTTCTCATATGCTCGAGTTGACCTATATAATGTTAGTGGAAAAATATACTTTGGGGAAATGACATTTGCTCATGGTTCTGGATGTGAAAAATTCTCTTCAATACATTATGACAAGTGGTTAGGCAGTTTATGGGTGTTTGATGATAATGATGAATATTTTTACTAGTCTTATACATAGTTGTGATGAAACTTGGGTAAATATGTGAATATATATATTGTATTTTCTTTATCGCTTTCCTTAATTGCGTTACTTCATGTGAAGTCTAAAGAATATAAGAAGCTGAACGAGTTATATGTAGTTTCTTTCATGTTTCTTTTTTCGATGGTTGTCGGGGTATCTTCCATCATGGGGTGGAGAGAAATCACGCACATGAAAGGAGGTATTGATACAATTGTATACCAAGAAATATTCAATGTTTTACTGAATAAGGATATATCTAGTGTTAATGAGCAAAGAATAGAATTTGGCTATGCTCTATTAATGTGGTTGAGTAAATCTATAGTCGATAATTTTAATTTTTTTCTATTTATTTTTTCAGTATCCATATTGACATTGTATCTTAAGATATGCAATGTAATGACTAAAAATGTTTTTTCAATCGTATCTTACTTTGCTATAAGCTTATTTGTGATAGATAGCTTTAATATCAGTAGGATGATATTAAGTGTTTTTATATTATTCTTTATAATCCCAGAGCTTAGAAAGGAAAATTATTTAAGAGCTATTCTAATAGTACTATTATCTACTTCTATTCAAATGACTGGGTTGTGGGGATTAGTGATAATATTTTATTATTACTTTATGTACTCTCTGACCAATAAAAAAACAATACGTTTTCTAATGTTTTTGTTGGGTAGTGTTCTTTCATATGGAATGGTATTTGTTTTTAAAGCGATGCTTATGAAAGTTGGTTATAGCCACTATGTTGATGATGAGGGTGGTGCATCATATTTAAACTACATATATCTGGCTGTAATTCTCTTCATTTCGTTTGTTTTTAAATTTGATAAGTTTGTAGATGAAACTAATGCAATGGTTGTTCTTCGAATACTTCCTTCTATGTTTTTTATAATTCCATTGTATACTGCAATTCCCATCGCATACAGGTTTAATCTTTTTTATATTTTACTTTTCTTTTTTATTCTTCCTGATCTATGTAAGTTCGGTGTTTTGAACGTTAAAAAGCTTAAACTTTATTATTTTCCATTTATATTTATTCCTTTATTATATGCAGGTTTGAAATTTTTCTCTTATTTCCAAACAAGTGTTAACTCTGCGTTGCTTTGGAATGTTTCTAACTCTTGGTATTTGTTCTAAATGCACTACTATTTTATTATTAATTCTCTTATCGGTGGTGGCACAGAAAAGGTATGCTGCCAAATATCTTCAAGGCTATCTCAAGATAAAAATGATGTTACTATTTTTGTTTTAGATGATGAAGGATCTTCTTATGAGGTGTCTGATAAAGTAAAAATTGTTTATCTAGGCAAAACGAGTACATTAAAAAGCTTTTGGAAGTTGAAAAAAGTTTTAAAAGACATCAATGGACATTCTGTTTTAATATTTAATCATGAGCTCAGTTTAGTAGCTCTCCTAATAAAGAAATTATTTAAATATAATGTAAAAATCATTAGCAGAATAAATAATACACTTAGCGTAACAATCAAACATAAAAGCAAAAAGTATCAATACGTAGTCAGTCCGTTGATGAAGGCCTTTTATCGATATATCGACGGCTATATATTCCAGTCTACTGGTATACAAAAGGACATGGATGATAATTATTCTGTTAATGAAAGATATGTTGTCATTAATAATCCAATAGATCGTTTTAAAAGTGACGTCGACAAAGAAGTTAAAAAAGAAAATTATATTTTGTATGTGGGAAGATTAGTAAAGCAGAAGAACATTAAAGATACGATAAAAGCATTTTCCTTGTTCTTAAATACATTCCCTGATTATAAATTGGTCATAGTAGGCGATGGACCAGAAAAAGAAAGTTTAATGCAACTTTCGAGAAAACTTGGGATAGAGAGTAATGTTTCATTTGCTGGCCATCAAAAAAATACTAAACCTTATTATGAAAATGCAAAATTAACAGTTTTATCTTCATTCAATGAAGGGTTCCCTAATGTATTGTTGGAATCTATATTATATAGAACGCCTATAGTTTCTTATGATTGTCCAAGCGGTCCGAGAGACATAATTAATGATCATAATGGTATATTAGTTGAATATCTATCAGTAGAAAAGTTAGCAGAAGCGATGTCTTTTTGTATCAATAAGTCTTGGAACTATAACGATATATATCATACGACCGAGAAATACTCATTAGAGAAAATTACGAGTCAATATGAAAAATTCATAAAGAGTATTTAATTTAATGAAAAAAATTATTTTTATAGAAAGTTATTATAAGGGACTTTACGGAGCTCCAAAAAGTATGTTGGAGCTAGCTTCTGGATTAAATAGTAAAGAATATTTGGATGTTAGTTTAATTACATCTAAAAACGGCCCGTTAGCTCAGAAGTCCAATGATTTAGGAATAAATTCATTTGTTCTTCCTGTTCCTGAACTGTTGTTAAAGCCGAGAAGTAAATTTAAACTTTACCAAAAGGTTGTATATCCTTTTCTGTTAATATATTTATGGATTAAGCAACTTTTTAATATTAACTTGATTGGAAAGTCTGATTATATATGTGTGAATGACATTCGCAGCTTTCTATTCTACCTTCCTATTATTTTTATTTTAAGGGATAGAGTTTCTTGGTATGTAAGGATAAATGACCGAGTTAAGTTTATATCCTCAATCGCTGCAGCCCTTTCAAATAAGATAATTCTTATATCTAGTGACTGTAGTGATGTTCTGTCAGAAAATGAAAAGCAGCGATATCAAAAAAAGCTAACTATTTTGAATACAGGATTTAATTTTAAGATCTTGGACTATAGCGCAGTCGAAGAAATAAAAGGAACAATAGGAAAATATAATAAAGTTTATATTACAGTTGGAAGTATTTGTATAAGGAAAAATCAGCTAGATATTGTAAGATCTTTTGGTAAAGTCTACAAAGATGGTGATGTATTACTTATGATCGGAAGCCCACCTACTGAAATTGACATTAAGTATCAGGACGAGGTGTTAAATTTAATAAACGATTCTGGGCTAAAAGATAATGTAATAATAGTCCCATATACTCCTTTTGTTAATGAATACTTGTCTTTATCTGACGTTTTTTTATTCGCTAGTCACAAAGAAGGACTACCTAGAGTCGTTATAGAGGCACTTAATGCAGGGTGCTTTGTTTGCTCTTCTCTAGTTGATGGAATTAATGATGTATTAGTTAACGAGAGTATTGGCTTAATTACGAAAACAAAAGCTAGTGATGACACCTTTGTTGATGAGTTTACTTCAAATATTCTATCGATTGATGATGATGTGTTGTCTTGTCGTAATCAAAGAACTCAATATGTGAAAGATAAATTTGATTACGATGGTTTCGTAAATGGCTTTGAAAATATAATGAAGAATATGGATGATTTGAGTAATGAATCTGAAAAAAGAATTAAAGAATATAACTAGAGATGTTCTTAGATTGGTTATTACTCCCAATGTTTATAATAAAATTAGATTTGTTATAACTCATAAGTATTATCCAGACTTTATATCTCCTAGTACATTTTCAGAAAAAGTATTTGCTCGAAAGTTAGATTCACAATCATTAAGCTTCTCTCGTTATGTTGATAAGTATACTGTGAGAAAATACGTCGAAGATACTATTGGTAAAGAACATTTAATTCCTTTAATTGCTAAAACAACTCATGTAACGCCTGATTTCTTTCACAAAGCACCTGATAAGTTTGTTATCAAAACGAGTAATGGAGGTGGTGGTGAGAATGTTAAAGTAGTACTTGATAAGTCAAAATTAACAGATTTAAATGCATTATCAGCACAATTCAATCGTTACCTAAAAGTAAAAATAGGACAAAAGATTGATGAAAATTTCTATGATCTTGAAACGCCTCAAGTACTCATGGAAGAGTTATTAATGCATAAAGATGGTTCTCTGCCATCCGATTACAAATTGCATATTTTTCAAGGGGACGATAGTAACCAGGAAAAAGTAATAATTCAGGTTGATAGTGACCGGTTTAGTAATCATAAAAGATCACTGTATTCCGAGAATTTAGAAAAGTTAGATTTTGCTATACAACCCAAGTATGAATCAGTTGATGATTCCTACGAGTTTCCAATTAATATGCCTGACGTGGTTTCACTAGCAAAAAAATTAGCGAAACCTTTTAAGTACGTTCGAGTTGATATGTATAACGTCGATGGAAAGGTTTATTTTGGAGAACTAACGTTTTGTCATGGTAGTGGTTGGGAACCACTTTCAAGTAAAGATGCAGATGTCTTATTAGGTAGTTATTGGAAGGAATTTGATAAATGAAATATTTAGTAACTGGCGCAGCGGGTTTTATTGGCGCTAAAACCATTGAAGTGCTTTTGAGTAAAGGTGCGAGTGTTGTTGGTGTAGATAATATTAATGACTACTATGATGTTAATCTTAAAGAAGCTCGACTACTGACGATCAATAATAGTGAGCGATTCGAATTTGTAAAGATGGATCTCTCGGATAGACAAGCTGTAGCTGATTTCTTCGCTAACAACCAGTTTGATTGTGTTATCCACTTAGCAGCTCAAGCTGGTGTGAGATACTCTATAGAAAACCCGATGGCCTATGCGGATTCTAACTTAGTTGGTCACCTAAACATCCTAGAGGGTTGCCGACATTCAAAAGTTAAGCATCTAGTTTACGCATCGTCATCTTCTGTTTATGGCTTGAATCAAAAAACACCTTTTGAAACAAGTGATACGGTTGATCATCCAGTTTCTTTGTATGCGGCGACGAAGAAATCAAATGAGTTAATGGCACACTCATATTCTCACTTGTATGACTTACCGACCACTGGATTGCGGTTCTTCACCGTTTACGGTCCATGGGGTCGTCCTGACATGGCACCTTTTATTTTCACTAAGAAGATATTAGAGGGCGATACAATTGATATAAACAATAATGGCGATATGTGGCGAGACTTCACTTACATTGACGACATTGTTGAAGGTATTGTACGTATTTCTGAGGTTATCCCTCAAAGAAATGACGACTGGACCGTTGAATCCGGTACGCCTGCTTCTAGTTCAGCTCCATATTCTGTTTACAATATCGGTCACGGTAGTCCAGTTAACCTTATGGACTTCATCACGGAAATCGAATCTGCGCTTGGTATTGAAGCGAAAAAGAACTTCCGCGAGATGCAGCCTGGTGATGTGTATAAGACTTATGCTGATACCTCTGATTTATTCGAAGCGACTGGCTATAAACCTCAAGTTGGTCTTAAACAAGGCGTTCAAGCCTTAGTTGATTGGTATCGCGAGTTTTATAAGGTTTAGGTAGTTAGATGAAAACGGTTGCTATTTCAGCAAATACAAGTTGGTATTTATATAATTTCAGAAGAAATACCATTACGGCGTTGTTGGACGCTGGTTATCAGGTTGTAGCTATAGCCCCTAAAGATGATTATTCACCGAAGCTTGAATCACTTGGAGCAAGCTTTTGTCATATCAACATTGACCAAGGGGGTACAAATCCTGTTAAAGATATTGGTACGTTTTTCTCATTTATCAAAATCTTTAAGAGCGTCAAACCCGATGTGGTACTGAACTTTACTCCAAAGAATAATATCTACGGCACGTTAGCTGGGCATTTTGTTGGCTCTAAGTCGGTCAATAATATTGCCGGCTTAGGTATGGTCTTTATTAATGAAGGCCTTACGTCTAAGATTGCCAGATTGCTGTATAAAATGAGCCAATCTAAAGCAAGTAAGATCTTCTTTCAAAATGAAGACGATAAAACGTTGTTTTTGGAGAACCGGTTAGCGCCATCGTATCTTGTTGATCGTTTACCAGGTTCGGGAGCTGATCTCAACCGTTTTCAAGTTAGCCCTGCAAATGATGACGGTGTAATTCGCTTTTTATTGATCGCCAGAATGTTGTACGACAAAGGCATTGGTCACTACGTTGAAGCGGCTCGTGCATTGAAGTCTAAACATGGTGATAAGGTTGAATTTCGATTACTAGGTTTTCTTGATGTTAATAACCCTTCAGCTGTCTCTAGTAGTGATATGCAAAAGTGGGTTGATGAAGGCATTGTAAGTTATCTTGGCACTTCTGATTGTGTAGAAGAGGAGATTGCGAAGGTAGATTGCATGGTGCTTCCTTCATTCTATCGAGAGGGAGTACCTAAATCGTTACTTGAAGCGGCGGCAATGGGGAAACCCATAGTAACAACTGACAATGTTGGTTGTCGTGAAACGGTTGACGATGGAGTCAATGGTTATTTATGTACTCCTCGTTCGACAGAGAGTTTAATTGAAAAACTGGATTTGGTGATCAACCTCACTCATCAAGAAAGGTTAACAATGGGACAATTCAGTCGTCAAAAAGTTGAACGAGAGTTTGATGAGCAGTTAGTCATACAAAAATACTTGGACGCAGTGGAAGATTGCTTTCAAAAAGAAAAAGCTCAAGCAGAAGGCCTCAGTGCCAGCTAGCAAAACTAAATAAAATAAAGAGTTATGATCAAAAAGATTTCAGTGGATGAAGTAACGATAATTACCCTATCGTTGGCTTTTAGTTGTGGCGTCGCGGCAAACGAATTGCAGACGCTAAATTCTAACCAAAGCTTTAGTGGACTGGTTTTTAACCCTAATGCTCAAGTTAAAGAGTATGGCGACTTTGGTGTATCTTTTGCCCAAGGGCGCCCTTGGCTTGACGAGGTGCAAGGTTTAGATTCTATAAAAGTATCTTTCGGCCTCATTGAAGGGTTAGAGGCTCATGGTAGTATCGTTACTTATGATTATAACTCGAACTGTTTTAAAACAGGCTGTGGCGGTATTCGAGATTTATCATTATCACTGAAGTATCAGGTTCCCAATTTTTGGGGGAATGAGAACTTAGATTTTGCTTTGGGTATGCAAGATGTCGGTGGGGCTGCAAATAAGCTCATGACTAATTTTGCCGTCGCTGATTATACGTTTAATGCACTTCCCTTAAGGGTTTCTGCTGGTTTCGGTCAGTCAGAAGAGCGTTTGATGGGTGTTCTAGATGGCCCTTTTGGTGGCTTTGAATACCAACCTTTTGACTTTGTTCAACTAGTAGGAGAGTACGATTCAGTAGAATTCAACTCTTCTATAAAAGTGTTCACTCCCGATGATTTACTGCCTAATGATATAACCGCCTCATTAAGCTACCAGATTTATTCTGGTCATGAATCGGATGGTTCAAGCGTTTGGAGTGCTGCACTCTCGATGCCATTGATAACGGAATACTCTCGCTCTCGCGACTACGCGAAGAATAATATGACGTTAATGGATCGTTTAGTCGTTGAGCAAAACAAAGCGCAACAAGCGTCAATTTCCTCTTTGGTTAGTGCGTTAAAAAATGAAGGCTTCGTTAATGTTCAAGTGGGCGTATCAAATGACAAAGTTGTGGTGGCTGTAGAAAACCGCCGCTACAACCATAACCAAGTTGACGGACTAGGTGTCGCTCTGGGTATTGTGTCTAGTCATTTAGGTCAAAATGCGGCGCAAGATATAGGCGCTGCATCGGATCAATTTGAACTTGTGATGCTTGCCAACCAAAAACCAGTGGTCAGTGTTTTGTCTGACGCTAACTGTTACCAAAGTTTTGTCAATGGTAGCGCAGCTTGTGATGACATTCAGTTTATCACGCGCGATTTACCGGAAAGATTAGACATGGTTGATTGGAAAACGGAGCGAGTTAATTCAGGCACTTTAGATTCGCAGATCGTGCTTTCTCCTATGGTAAGGCATGGTTTTGCAACCGAGTACGGTGTGTATGATTACTCTTTTGCTATGTCTAGCAACTTATACACCTACCTATGGTCTGGCGCGGCAATTGATGTTCGTCATATTTTACCTTTAGCAGAAAGTGACGATTTTGAAGAAGGTGGGTATTTCGAAGACAGCGCGTACGAGAACGAGATTGATCGTGCAATGGTGCATCAGTTCTTCCGTTTACCATATGTCGATATTGCTAACCAGGTCTCTCTAGGCTTGGTTAAGTCGGATTATATCGGTGCGCGCAGCGAATCAGCTTGGTTCTCTCAATCGGGCAACCATGAGTTGGGACTAGAGATGAGCTACTTCCAACATCAAGACGAAAAAGACAAAAATGGTTATGCGAATCCAGACCGCCAAACCTTTTTAACTCGTTACACATTCTCTATGCCAGAGTGGGATTGGCAGTTTAACGCAACTGCTGGCGAGTTTTGGAAAGGGGATGTTGGCGCAAAATTCACGACATCACATTGGTTTGAAGACATAGAAGTATCAGCAAGTTATCAGGTGACAAAGTTTAATGATACAGACGAAGAGCAGTTTGTCACTGTGTCAGTAAAACTGCCATTAACGCCATGGCGCGATATGTCGCCGGGAGTGATACAAGTTCGTGGTAACGAGGCTTATGATTTCAACGTTACGACTCGAGTTGGCAACGATACAAACTATTTGGCAGCAGGCCAGGGTGATGAACTCGTGATGGATAATAGTATGCTTCGCCGCTACTTTAACCGAGGCCGTTATGGTCAAGAGTACTTTGAGCAGAACAAGCTTCGCATTCGCAATGCTTATTTGCGTTACTTGGGTACTCAATTGAATTAAGTTGTGTTGCTAGTTAGGCTTTTAGTTAATTGCCGCACTCTACCGAGAGTGTCGGTGTTTTGATATGCTAGCGTCAGTTAAATAATAGGAAATAAAAATGAAAATTGCTGTAGCAGGCACGGGCTACGTCGGTTTGTCCAATGCCATGTTATTGTCACAAAACCATGAGGTTGTGGCGGTTGATATTATCCAAGAAAAAGTGGACTTGTTGAATGACAAGAAATCTCCAATTGTTGATGCGGAAATCGAACATTTCCTTGCAAACAAAGAACTCAACTTTATCGCGACGCTAGATAAAGAGCTGGCTTACAAAGACGCGGAGTTTGTTGTTATTGCTACACCAACGGATTATGACCCTCAAACGAACTACTTTAATACTTCTTCAGTTGAAGCAGTGATTAAAGATGTGATGGCAATTAATCCAGATGCAGTTATGGTGATTAAGTCGACTGTACCTGTGGGTTATACTGCGCGCATTAAAGAGGAGCTCGGTTGTCAGAATGTTATGTTCTCTCCAGAGTTTCTTCGTGAAGGTAAAGCTCTTTACGATAACCTACACCCGTCTCGCATTATCGTTGGTGAGCGTAGCGAACGTGCAGAGAAGTTCGCTAATCTTTTAGTTGAAGGTGCGGTAAAAGAAGACATCTCGGTTTTGTTTACTGACTCTACAGAAGCCGAAGCGGTTAAGTTGTTCTCAAACACATACCTAGCGATGCGCGTAGCTTATTTCAATGAGTTAGATTCGTATGCTGAAGCACACAACCTTGATGCTCGCCAAATTATAGAAGGTGTTGGCTTAGACCCTCGTATTGGCAATCACTACAACAACCCGTCATTCGGTTATGGTGGTTACTGCTTACCAAAAGATACAAAGCAATTGTTAGCAAACTACCAAGAAGTTCCTAATAACATCATTGGTGCAATTGTTGATGCAAACCGCACTCGTAAAGATTTTATTGCAGACTCCATTATCAAACGTCAGCCAAAAGTAGTGGGCATTTACCGCTTAATTATGAAAGCTGGTTCAGATAACTTCCGCGCTTCGTCTATTCAAGGCATTATGAAGCGTATTAAAGCGAAAGGTATTGAAGTAGTGGTTTACGAGCCGGTACTGCAGGAAGATGAGTTCTTCCATTCTGCCGTTATCCGCGATATTGAAGAGTTCAAACAAATGTCTGATGTTATTGTTTCTAACCGCATGGTTGAGGAACTAGCTGATGTGGCTGATAAAGTTTACACCCGTGACCTGTTTGGTAGCGATTAATTAGTCTTTATATTCAAAATAATGTAATAGGCTCCCTCAGAGGAGCCTTTTTTTAGTTGGTAATGGTTATGATTAAAAAATGTTTATTCCCAGCAGCGGGTTACGGTACACGTTTCCTTCCTGCAACTAAGTCGATGCCGAAAGAAATGATGCCAGTGGTGAACAAGCCATTGATTGAATACGGTGTTGAAGAAGCGATTGAAGCCGGTATGGACGGTATGTGCATCGTCACGGGTCGTGGTAAGCACTCGTTAATGGATCACTTTGATAAAAACTACGAGCTAGAGCATCAAATTAGCGGTACAAGTAAAGAAGCGCTGCTTGATGATATTCGTTCTTTGATTGATTCTGCGAGTTACACTTACATCCGTCAGCGTGAAATGAAAGGCTTAGGTCACGCTATTCTTACGGGACGTGAATTGGTCGGTGATGAACCGTTTGCTGTTGTGCTCGCGGATGACCTTTGTGTGAATGAGGACAAAGGCGTTCTAGCGCAAATGGTTGAGCTGTACAAACAGTTCCGCTGTTCAATCGTTGCGGTACAAGAAGTGCCGGAATCAGAAACGCATAAATACGGTGTGATTGCTGGCGAGATGATCAAAGATGATATCTTCCGCATTGATAACATGGTTGAAAAGCCAGAGCCAGGTACTGCACCTAGCAATCTAGCGATTATTGGTCGCTATATTCTGACACCTGATATCTTTGAACTGATTGAAAATACAGAGCCAGGTAAAGGTGGTGAGATTCAAATCACCGATGCGCTGATGCAACAAGCTCAATCTGGTTGTGTTTTGGCATACAAATTTAAAGGTCAACGCTTTGATTGCGGTAGTGTAGAAGGCTACATTGAAGCTACAAATTACTGCTACGAGAACCTTTATAAGAAAGATTCCAGTGCGGAGCTAGCGAAAAAGCCAACCGTGAAAATTGCCGAGCCAGCGTAGGTCGGAACTTTCTATTAGGTACTCCGACGGTACAACACAAACAAAAAGGGATGCATGATGCATCCCTTTGTTATTTCTACTCTCAGTAAAAACGAGATTACGCTTTTGCTTTAGCCGCTGCTTTAGCGATTGCTGCGAAGCTTTTCGCGTCTAGAGAAGCGCCGCCAACTAGAGCACCGTCGATGTCTGGTTGTGAGAAGTAAGCTTCAGCGTTTTCTGGCTTAACAGAACCACCGTATTGGATGATTACTTGTGCTGCAACTGCTTCGTCTTTCGCTGCGATTAGTGCGCGGATAGAAGCGTGGATGCGTTGTGCATCTTCAGCTGTTGCTGCTTTACCAGTACCGATAGCCCAGATTGGTTCGTAAGCGATGATTGCGCCGTTTAGAGCTTCAACACCGTAAGTGTCGATAACTGCGTTGATTTGACGTGCACATACTGCTTCAGTTTCGCCAGCTTCGTTTTGCGCTTCAGATTCACCGATACAGAAAACAGGTGTTAGACCGTTTTCTTTTAGGAAGTTGAATTTCTTAGCGATGAACTCGTCAGATTCGTTGTGGTATTCACGACGCTCTGAGTGACCGATGATGATGTGAGTAGCACCGAAATCTTTCAGCATTTCTGGAGACATATCGCCAGTGAACGCACCGCTGTTGTTTAGGTCAGTGTTTTGAGCACCTAGGATGATCTTGTTACCGCCTTCAGCGATTACGCGCTCTGCTAGGTCGATGTAAAGTGCTGGTGGAGCGACTGCTACGTCAACACCTTCAACGCCTTCAAGTTCAGCGTTAAGACCAGTTAGCAGCTCAGTTACCATTGCTTTGCTGCCGTTTAGTTTCCAGTTACCCATCACTACAGGACGACGCATAGGAATATCTCCCTTATCTTTAATGTAAATAGTCAATTAATGTAAAAAATCTACGTAGGAATATAACAGAATAATGTGAACAGATCATGATTGGCGTCATGTCTTGTCCGGCTTTCTTTACTGATTCGACCAAGCATCGATCCTGTTATTTTTGTCAAAAGCAACCGATTGGTGATCGCGTAGACAGAATGATAGTTCATTCCTCGGAAATTGCTGCTGAGATTGGTATTACTACGCGCTGGAATTAATTGTTGTAGAAAGGAATCAAAATGCCAAATCTCGTTTTAGAGTATTCAAACTCGGTGGAAGAACGCGTCAATGTTCAGGGGTTGCTGGAGGATTTACATAAAACGGCGTTAGAAAGTGGCCTCTTTGAACTCGCGTCAGTGAAATCTAGAACGCTCCGGTGCCACAATTGGTTAATAGGAGAGGAGGGTGATAGCCTCGACTTTATCCATATCAACTTTGATTTGTTATCTGGTCGCTCCCAAGAACAAAAGCGAGAACTGTCACGAGCCTTGATGGCGACACTTCAAGAGCAAGCCAGTCACGTGCACAGTTTAACAGTCAATATCCGAGACATGGATATAGATAGCTTCCAAAAGGTCGTGAACTAGGTTGCGCTGAATTGCCCGAGAATAGCGAGGGGTTATTGTTACGAATTCTCAGCCTGGCTCTGCTTGTTATATGGGCGTTGTGGGCACCCAAGCTATCGGTGTCCTTTCCAAACTATATCGACTCGGCTAATCTATAACCTTTCTACTTTGGGGTAAAATTTGATGTCGACTAAAGAGTTACTGTTTTCTTTTCAAGGACGTATAAACCGTAAAACCTACTGGATTTGGAACGTCATTTACTATGTGTCCATTCTAGGCTTTGGTGCCGGTATTAGCCAGCTGCTTCCTACTCTCTCTTATGTGCTTCTTCCTATTTTCTTGGTGGTTCTGTTGATCCCTGATTTGGCGATCACCACCAAGCGTTGGCACGACCGCAACAAATCGATATATTGGCTAGCACTGAATATTCCGTTGATTATAGGCCGAATTGCCACGCCAATGACCAGCCCTGCCGCGCAAGAGCCGTCGACCCCACAGATGTTCGTCGCTTCCATTTCTCTGATTTGTGGTTTATGGATTCTAATTGAATGTGGCTTCTTAAAAGGAACATCAGGACCAAACCAATATGGCCCTGAGCCGGAGTAATTGCCTCAAGTATCGTGCGTGCTGAAAGTAGATTCTTAGTCTCGCTAAGGCTCGCTAGAATGACGAACTCTTTTGATTTAGATACTGTTAAAGCCACTGTCATTCTGAACAGCGAGGAATGAGCGTGGTCCAGAATCTATCATCCGGTTGAGCAGTGGTTAAGCTGAGCGGGAAAGAATAGGAGCTTGCTGTTACTAGATTCTTAGTCTCGCTGAGGCTCGCTAGAATGACGAACTCTTTTGACATAGAGCTTATTAAAGTCACCGTCATTCTGAACAACGAGGAACGAGCGTGATTCAGAATCTATCGTCCGCTTGAGCAGTGGTTAAGCTGAGCGGGAAAGAATAGGAGCTTGCTGTTACGAGATTTTTAGTCTCGCTAAGGCTCGCTAGAATGACGCTCCCCTTTGGTTTAGAAATTATTAAAGTCACCGTCATTCTGAACAGCGAGGAATGAGCGTGATCCAGAATCTATCGTCCGGTTGAGCAGTGGTGAAGCTGAGCGGGAAAGAATAGGAGTTTGCTGTTATGAGACTCTTAGTCTCGCTAAGGCTCGCTAGAATGACGATCCTTTTTGGTTTAGAGGCTGATAAAGTCATCGTTATTCTGAACAGAGAGGTGCGAGTGTGGTTCAGAATCTATCATCCGATTGTACGGTGGTTTAGGTGAACGGGAAAGAATAGGAGCTTGCTGTTACGAGATTTTTAGTCTCGCTAAGGCTCGCGATGTATGGACTCCCTCCCTCTGGAGGGAGCTAGAATTTATGGTGTCAAAGCCTAAATCTAAGGAGTCCATAC
>NZ_JAWOUS010000034.1:0-22003 GCF_033339495.1 Vibrio sp. 2134-1 | reverse complement strand
TGGCGCTGGACTAAACAAAGGCCCCCTTTTAGGGGGCTCACACAAAGCCACCTTCTTTAGAAGGTGGTAATTTACTTTTACATACTTGAACAGGTAATGAAAGCAAGACGATGTTATTCGTTTGCTCATTAACAACTTACTGCGCGTTCATCTGAGTGAGTTTATCGCCGACAGGTTTTGAGAAGTTAAAACCATCATGCTGATCCCAGTTGATAGACCACGTCATTACCCCTGCATAATTCGGGTAATGGTACGCTGGCTTAACGGTGCCACATGAAGTGCCTTTGGTTAAACAATCTAGTGCGCTGATAATATTCTGTGTCGGAGCCTGCCCTGAATTTGCCGAGCTAGGACCTGAAGGTAAGCCGATTGCGACTTGATCATCACGCAATGGTGCAAATTGAGTGCCGTCGGCCAACTCAAAACCTTCGATAAGCATTTTAGATTGCGCTACCATCATATCCACAGAGCCTTCTGGTGCACTGCCTGGCAGGTATGGGTTTGGCAAACCGCCGTTGTTATATAACTGGACGTGAAGCAAGTCGAGCGTGCTGCGTGTCTCGTTTATCACAGGAATGTAAGCTCCCCAAATACCGCTGTAAGCCACATAGCCGCCTTGAACATAAGGGTGCTCAGGCGCCATGGTTAGGTACATATCGCCACCCATGTTTTGCTCTATTTGAAGCAAAGCACGACCAAGGCGAGCTTGAATTTGCGAGCCATGAACTAAGTTAGAACCACTCTCTAAATCCACATCTAGACCATCAAAGCCCCACTCAGCGATAAGACCTGTTAGGCTAGAGACAAAGTTGGCTTCATCTTGGTCGGTATTCAGCGTAATCGTGCCTTCTGCGCCGCCAAGAGAGAGAACAAACTTCTTACCTTTAGCTTGAAGCGCTGCCATGTCCTGCTTGAATTGTGTTGGATCGAGTGCTGGACAATCGCTGTAAATATCGCCTGAATATAGATTAAAGTGCACGGTGCCATCACTGTTGCGATCATTTTCAGCAAAGGCAATATCAATCACATCCCAAGCATCTGCCATATCTGCTAGACGAATTGGACAGCCCGCTCCATTTACAAAATTGTGCCAGTAACCGATGAGTTTATGGCGTTTATCTACTTGCTCAACCACCGTTATTGCTGCGGCGTCAGACAATGCATTGCTTCCTGACAAATCCACAGCTTGGGCGCTAACTGTAAAGTTACCAAGTGCAGTTGGTGTCCAGTTGGCTGTGTAAGGTGCCGTGGTATCGGTTGCAACAATAGAGCCGTTGATCATGAAATCAACGTGTTTAATGCCTGAAGTTAAAGACGTTGCATCGGCGCTTAATGCGAGGCTTTTGCCTAATCCGGTGGTCTGACCGCTGCTTGGTGAAGTCAGAGAGACGACCAAATCTTTATCGCTGACTTCCACACCAACCAGGGACTCTGACGTGTTGTTATCATTATCGGTTGCGACGGCTTTAAGCTGGTTAGCGCCAATAAGTGTGGCGTTCCAAGTAACGGAATATGGCGCTTGAGTGGTGACCCCTAAGCTGGTGTTGTTCGCAAAAAACTCAACTTGCGTGACTGTGCCATCAGCATCGCTTGCGTTTGCCGTGATTTCGTTATTGCTGCCAGCGAGCACGACTTGTCCATCCGTTGGTGCCGTAATGGTAACTTGCGGTGGTGTCGAACAAGCACCTAGGCCACTCCAAGCATCTTGCCAGTATAGCCCTTCACCAGGCTCGTAAGCCCATGTCGCATCCGAGGAGCACCAACCAGCAACATCACAACGATATTTTTGGTTGAAGTGAGAAACCAGGTCGCCAGCTTGATAACTTGTGCCTGCCACATAAGGTACTGCATCTGCACATCCGCCCGTTCCGGTTTCTGAATTACTAATAACCAGCGCTACTTCTTGGCTCATCGTTGCGAGGTTTGTATCATCAGTCGCTTGTGCTTTGAACGAGTATGTACCTGGACTAGCGGTCCATTGATATTCGTAAGGTGCGCTAGTATCAATGGCGACAGATTGATTGTTTACGAAGAACTCAACTTGTGTGACCACACCATCAATATCGTCAGCTTGAGCGGCTACGGTTAGGTTATCGCCTACATTAAGCACTTCTGTGCCTACTGGGCTTGTCAATGAAATGCTTGGTGGCGGTAATTCGACTTGTGGTTGAACTTGGATAGAAATCGTCGTGGTGCTAACAGCTCCCTCATTATCTGTCGCAATTGCGGTCAATTGCGAGATCCCTTCAATAGCTGTCCAAGAAGCTTCGAATGGTGCTTGAGTTACCACAGCAACCGTTTGGTTGCCTGCAACAAACTCAATTTGTGTGATTTGGCCATCTTCGTCAGCTGCGTTGGCTAACAAAGTGATCGCACTGCCTTCGGGAATTTGTGCGTTGTTTATTGGAGAGGAGAACGACACCGTTGGTGATAAGTTGTTGCTTCCACCATCGCATTGCCCTAACGCTTTCCATGCTTCCCAAGATCCTGAGTTGGTCACGGGGTCATTGCCTTGCGTCCAATATGCAGCCTCATAAGCGGCTCCTTGCGTTTTTACTAAAGCGCCCGATGTATAAGTCGCAGTGCTGTCCCAGTCGGGTAGACTTTGACAGTTATAGGCTTGAGCTTGGTAGCTGGCGCTGAGTGCTACAATCATCGCTCCGTGAAGTAGGGTGACCTTCATTTTCCTCTCCTTGAATCATGGGTATAAATGAGAACAGAGTAATAACTAGCTGATAAATAGACATTAGGGGGAAAAAGCGAAGCACAATATTCTGCTTTTCGACACAGTATCACGAGGAACAGTTCGTCCCTTACACCAGAGCTCATTATTTTTCGGCTCACTTCACGGCAGAAGGATTGGTAAAATTCAGCCACGTGAAACGAGCAACAGTCACGAGGCTTTTGAGCGATGAATATGAGATGTACGTTAAAATTTACAAGCTGAATGACTATAAATTACTTCAACTGTCGAGGATTTAACCGAGGTACTCTTGTTGAATAGTGAATATTGCTATAGTGTACTAGTTAGCTAGTTCAATGATATTTTTGTGTGAGTAGTATGACACAGCAAACCTCTTCTCAGCCTCGCGAGCATTTTGGCTCTCGTCTCGGGTTCATCTTAGCTGCCGCAGGTGCCGCAGTTGGCCTTGGCAATATTTGGGGCTTCCCAACTCAAGCTGCCAGTAATGGTGGCGGTGCTTTCCTATTAGTTTATTTGGTGATGATTCTTATCGTCGCATTTCCGATGCTGGTGGTTGAAATGGCGATTGGTCGCCATGGTCAAGCCAACCCTGTAGACAGTATGCGTGCAATCACAGATAACCCTACCGGTAAAAAACTCGGCGGCATTGTGGGTTGGATTGGTTTAAGCGTACCAAGCGCTGTCTTAGCGTTTTATTCAATTGTTGGTGGTTGGTTGATCTGCTTTTTACTGGGTGCAATCACAGATCTAATGGGGTTAGAAGCTGCAACTCAATGGCTAAAGGGCTTTAGTGTTGAACGTAACTTGTTCGGAACCATTACTTTTTATGTACTGACGATTCTCATCGTACAAGGTGGCGTAAAACAAGGTATTGAGAAGTGGTCCACACGTTTGATGCCAGCATTGTTTGTTCTGTTTGCTCTGCTATTTGCTTACATCATGACGCAAAACGGTGCGATGGAAGGTCTGAAACATTACCTAGTGCCGGATTTTGAAAAGGTATGGGACCGCAAGTTGATTCTTGCTGCAATGGGACAGGGCTTCTTCTCGCTTACGATCGGTGGCTGCTCAATGTTGATTTACGGATCTTACTTGAGTAAGAAAGAAAACCTACCAAAGATGGCGATGAACGTGACCATGGTAGATACTGCCGTTGCTTTCATTGCAGGGTTAGTGGTGATGCCAGCGATGTTTGTAGCAATGCAAAAGGGCGTTCAAATCTATGCAGAAGATGGCTCTCTCTTAAGCTCAGATACGTTAGTGTTTACGGTATTGCCACTAATGTTTGATAGTTTAGGTTTGCTTGGTCAATTATTCTCTATTGTGTTCTTCTTATTGCTGACGATTGCGGCGCTAACGTCTTCCATTTCAATGTTAGAGTGTCCAGTGGCTTTAGTGAGTGAGCGCTTCAATACTAAGCGCAGCGCAACGAGCTGGGTTTTAGGTGGTCTCATTGCTTTGTTCAGTGTGGTGATTGTTTATAATTTTGGTGCTCTATTTGGTATGGTCGCGACGGTTGCTACTCAGTATCTACAACCAACCGCTGCGCTCTTATTCTGCTTATTTGGTGGTTGGGTATGGAATCGCAACTCAAAAATCAAAGAGCTTGAGCAAGGTTGCCCGGAGTTTACGCAAGGTTGGTTTGGTAAGTTATGGCCTGCGTATGTGAAGTTTGTATGTCCAATTCTTGTGGCGACAGTCATCTGGGCTTCATTTGGCTAACCGAGACGCCTATCGAATAAAAGAAAAGGGCTTGATGGTAACTCATCAAGCCCTTTTTCATATTGGTTATTCTCGTTTCGGTTATCCGCCAAGAATGGTGTTGATTAACGGAATTGTCCTGCTTCTGGAAGAAAGTCAAAACCAGCAGAAGCCAGTTTTGTCTCAAGTGCTGTGCGTTCGATATCGAAGAAAGCCACCAGTTTATCTAAGTCACCACCGAAGTCGTCGCGTAGCTTCATATTCACAATGCTCATCAGCATGACAGGATCCATGGATTCAAAGTTCGCTAGATTCATTACTTATCCTCAAAATCTGAAATCAGTAGGTTTGCCGCAGCAAATGCCGCTTTTTCACGCACTTCTTTAGGCAGGGACTCATCCGCTGCAACATCGTTCAGTGCTTTAACTGCACATGAAATTGCTTGGGGAATATAAGCTTGATCGCCACTACCAATCTGAGCATAAAGCTCACGAACCAGTTCACAACAGCCGTATACTTGCATGTTTTCTTTCCACTAAATGATAACTTATCTCAATATACACACAGCGGATTTGAAACTCAAAGTACAGAGTTGTTTTGGCTCAAGTTGAAGGTTTGCTTGAGCGAGATTTAATCACTGCATTTGTGCTTCTAACTGCTGGGTGACTTCTGGTGAAAGTTGAAGTTGTTTTGCTAGTTCTTGCAGATACGCTTTTTCCATAAAGTTTTGTTCATCAGCGACGATCAAAGACGCCAGGTAAATTTCTGACGCTTGTTGAGGAGAGGTCGCCTGATTAGCAATTTCAGCAGGATCAAGCGGTTTGTTTAACTCTTGCTGAACGAGGTGACGAACTTGCTCATCTGCGCCCATATCCGCGAGAGCTTGTTCAATGCGCGCCATTTCCTCTTCATCAACGTGACCATCAGCTTTTGCAGCTCCAATCATTGCTTTTAAAATTAAGACACTGTGTTTACTGTCATCGGGGTCAAAGGTTTCTTGAACACCTTGACCGGATTGCTTGGCTTGCCAGTCGTTATACACTTTGTAGGCCAAGGCTCCAAGCGCAGCTGCGCCACCGACTTTTAATGCGCTTGACCCTACTTTTTTAGTCATTTTTTTACTTTTCTTTGAGCCCATCAGCATACCGATGAGGCCTCCGCCTACAGCACCTGCTCCTAGCGTTTTTAGGCTACTTGAATTTGATGAGGATTTGATGTTGTTGGTTTGTTTGCCCAATGCATCTGCACCTTGCTTAAGTAAGTCTGATTTGAGTGCTTGGTTTAGAAGACTTTTTAAATCCATAACTGACCTCCTTTAGATGATGAAATCAGTTTAATAGCAAGAAGCTGAACCAAAGATTAACAAAGTGAATAGTTCGAAAAAGGTGGAGGGAGGATGTTGAGCTGTAATAAAAAAGGGCTGACCGAAGCCAACCCTTTTTAACTATTTGAAACTACTTCAAATGCGAACTCGTCGAGTGCTTACTTTAGTTGAGCTTTTACGTGCTCAACAATGTCAGTCATTGCGACTGCTGTTTTCTCACCAGTAGCACGGTTCTTGTATTCGAAGTTGCCTTCTTTCATTGAGCGGTCACCGATAATAATGGTATGCGGTACACCAATAAGCTCCATGTCAGAGAACATTACGCCTGGGCGTTCTTTACGGTCGTCAAATAGCACTTCGATGCCCATTGCCGTTAGCTCAGCGTACAATTTCTCAGCGGCTTCTTTCACTTCTTCTGACTTGTGCATGTTCATTGGAACGATCGCTACCTGGAATGGTGCGATTGCATCTGGCCAGATGATGCCGTATTTGTCGTGGTTTTGTTCAATAGCAGCCGCTACTACGCGAGTGATACCGATACCGTAACAACCCATTTCTAGGATGACGTTCTTACCATCAGGACCCAGTACACCACAGTTCATCGCTGCGGAGTAAGCGTTACCTAGTTGGAAGATATGGCCAACTTCGATACCACGCTTAAGCTGGATAATGCCCTTGCCACATGGGCTTGGGTCACCTTCCACAACGTTACGTAGGTCTTCAACTTGACCAAGCTCTACATCACGACCCCAGTTAATACCGAAGTAGTGTTTGCCATCGATGTTCGCGCCCGCACCGAAGTCGCTCATTACCGCAACGCCGCGGTCAACAATGAACGGCAGTTTAAGGCCAACAGGGCCTAGTGAACCAGGGCCTGCACCGATAAGCTCACGAATTTCTTCTTCAGATGCCATTTCCAATGGAGCTGCAACCTGAGGAAGGTTTTCTGCTTTCACTTCGTTCAGTTCATGATCACCACGAATAATAAGCGCGATGATTGGCGTATCAACTTCGTCAGATGCTTTCACAAACAGTGTTTTCACTGTTTTTTCAATTGGTAGTTCGAACTGCTCAACCAATTCAGCGATTGTTTTCGCGTTTGGCGTATCAACCAACGTCATTTCTTGTGTTGGTGCCGCAGCCTCAGAGGCTGGAGCTAGTGCTTCTGCTTTTTCAATGTTTGCCGCGTAATCTGACTCGCTAGAAAATGCGATGATATCTTCGCCGCTTTCAGCCAGTACGTGGAACTCTTGAGAGCCGCTACCACCGATAGCACCGCTATCTGCAAGTACAGGACGGTAATCCAGACCCATGCGATCGAATGCTTTACAGTAAGCATCGTGCATTGCGTCGTATGACTTTTGTAGTCCGTCTTTATCAATGTCAAAGCTGTACGCATCCATCATTGAGAATTCACGTGAACGCATTACGCCAAAACGTGGGCGTCGTTCGTCACGAAATTTAGTTTGGATTTGGTACAGGTTTAGCGGAAGCTGTTTGTAAGAGCTCACTTCATTGCGAACAAGGCTAGTGATCACTTCTTCAGCGGTTGGGCTAAGTACAAACGGACGAACATGACGGTCAGTAAAGCGAAGTAGCTCAGGGCCCATCTTTTCGCTGCGGCCTGTCTCTTCCCATAGTTCAAACGGCTGAACAACGGGCATCAAAGTTTCGACTGCGCCTGCATTGTCGATTTCTTGACGAACGATGTTTTCGACTTTACGCAGTACACGTAGACCAGTAGGTAGCCAGGTGTATAAACCTGAAGCCAGCTTACGGATCATACCTGCACGTAGCATGAGCTGGTGGCTCACTACTTCTGCGTCGTTTGGAGTCTCCTTCAGAGTAGAAAGAAGATAATTACTGGTACGCATTAAATTTATCCGTTTATTTAAGTTAGATACTCAAGCTTGAATAAGCAGGAGTATGGGAGTTCCCGAAAGGGAAATTTGTTAGCCGTCTATAATATCAGCCAATTGCGTTTGTCAAAAGCTTTCAATAGCGGTAACCGTTATTAAGTTGCTTGTTGCTGTGAACTTTACGTTCAAGTCGAACAAATTTACCGCATATTCTTTGTCGTCCGGCTTGTTTTTCTTATATGCAGGGCGAGGATCTTGTGCCAGAACTTGTTCAATGACTGATCTTACATAGTCAGTATCGGATCGATTTTCTATCGTTGCTAATGCTTGAGCAGAAAAGGTGACTTGTGACTTTTCTGGCTCTTGGTCTGCGTATCCGCCTTGTGCTTCCGAAATAGAATCCGAATAGGGGATATAAGGCTTAATATCCACAATCGGTGTCCCATCCACGAGATCTACACTGCCTAAATCAAGATAGATTTGATCGCCTTGCTTAGTGACTCCTTTCACTTCAACGGCTGACATTCCGATTCCGTTTGGACGGAAAGTCGAGCGCGAGGCAAAGACACCAATTCGTTCATTGCCGCCTAATCGTGGCGGACGTACAGTTGGTTTCCAACCAGCTTCCAGGTTCTGATCAAATAGAAACAACAACCAAACGTGAGAGAACTGTTCTAGCCCACGCACTGCTTCAGGGCTATTTGCTGCACCTAACAGTTTTACGCGTGCTTTAGCCTCTGGTACTAAGCGTGGTTGGCGCGGAACTGCAAACTTTTCTTTGTACGGTGTCTCAATGACGCCGATGGGTTCGATGGAATACATGGTGGACATCTTTAAGAATTCATTGAGATGAAAAGTATCACAAATTTCTCTTGCTTTTCTTGTTGATAATGATTATTAATTAAAATGTTATAACATAACAGATTAATTAAAAGGAAAAGTATTATGAAACCAGGAATCCACCCTGAATATCGTCCTGTGGTGTTCCACGACACCAGTGTAGATAAGTACTTTGTCGTTGGTTCTACGTTGAAAACGGAGAGAACCATCGAATGGAAAGATGGCAAAACTTACCCTTACTTTACGTTAGATGTGTCGTCAGCTTCTCACCCGTACTACACCGGTAAACAGCGCGTTGTACAAACCGAAGGTCGCATTGCGAACTTCAACCGTCGTTTTGGTCAATTTAAGAGCGAAAAGGAATAAATCATGAAGGTAGTAAAATCATTAAAAAGTGCAAAAAGTCGTCATCCGGATTGCCAGATTGTAAAACGGAGAGGGCGTCTTTATGTCATTTGTAAAACGAACCCGAGATTCAAAGCTGTGCAAAAGTAATCAACCTGCATATATCTAACTTATGGTTTTGTTTAATTGATAATGTTGAGTTAATTATCTTACATGGATGAAATATCTACATTTTTATTCAATGTTGGTTATAAATGCCTCCGTTCGTCACAGTTTGTAACATTTAGGGCTTTTATTTGACCTTCTACTCAAGTACCCTTCGCACGCTTTTTGACATTTTTGTCACATTTGCATAGGAATAAAAACAAGGAGGGAACAGATGAGTTCATCTGATTCAATTAAACAAAACTCGCCTAAGAAGCCGCTGTTTACGCGCTTTTTGGATACTGTCGAATATTTGGGGAACTTATTACCCCACCCGATCACACTATTTGCCATTTTCTGTTTAGCCATTCTGGTGATGTCGGGTATTGCAGGATACTTCGAAGTTTCCGTAGTTGATCCTCGTCCTGAGGGTGCAAAAGGTCGTGCCGCGGATGGCATGATTCATGTCGTTAGCTTGCTTAACGCTGATGGCCTTGAACTAATCGTTACCAATCTAGTGAAAAACTTTGTCGGCTTTGCACCTTTGGGTACGGTATTGGTTGCGATGTTGGGTGTTGCTATTGCTGAATACTCAGGCTTGCTATCTGCAGCAATGCGTGGCTTAGTCATGGGTGCATCTCAACGCATGGTAACAGTGACGGTCGTTTTCGCGGGTATCATTTCAAATACGGCATCAGAGCTTGGCTATGTGGTACTTATTCCACTGGCTGCAATGCTGTTCCATTCTTTAGGTCGTCATCCACTTGCCGGTCTTGCTGCGGCGTTCGCTGGTGTATCTGGTGGTTACTCAGCAAACCTACTTATTGGTACGGTTGACCCGCTGTTGTCAGGCATTACTGAAACGGCGGCGCAAATGATCGACCCAACTTACACTGTTGGTCCAGAAGTTAACTGGTACTTCATGTTTGTGTCGACATTCTTCATTGCAATCACAGGTGCGTTTGTTACTGAAAAAATTGTTGAGCCAAAGCTTGGCAAATACAGTGAAGAAGAAGCCTCAGAAGATTTGTCGAACGACAAAATGGGTGGCTTAACAGACATTGAGAAGAAAGGCCTAAAACTAGCAGGTGTTGCTGTACTGGTTGTTTCAGCGCTGCTTGCTTGGACGGTTGTTCCAGAAGACGGCATTCTACGTTCTGATGCAGGTACAATTGCAGGTTCACCATTCCTGAAAAGTATCGTGGCATTCATCTTTGTGTTCTTTGCTATTCCAGGCTTTGTGTTTGGTAAAGTTGTTGGCACGATGAAGACGGATCGCGATGTAATTGATGCAATGGCGAAATCTATGTCTTCTATGGGCATGTACATTGTATTAGTTTTCTTTGCGGCTCAGTTCGTTGCTTTCTTTAAATGGACTAACTTCGGTCAGGTATTCGCGGTTGCTGGCGCTAGCTTCCTGCAAGAAATTGGCTTAACTGGTCCAATGTTGTTCTTTGCCTTCATCCTGATGTGTGGCTTTATCAACCTAATGATTGGTTCGGCATCGGCACAGTGGGCAGTAACGGCTCCGATTTTTGTTCCTATGTTGATGCTTGTTGGTTATGCACCGGAAACGATTCAGGCTGCTTACCGAATTGGTGACTCGACGACAAACATCATTACTCCAATGATGAGCTACTTTGGTTTGATTCTTGCCGTAGCGACTCGTTACATGAAGAACTTAGGTATCGGTACGCTGATCGCGACCATGCTACCTTACTCAATCTGCTTCATTGTAGGTTGGAGTGTGCTGTTCTACCTATGGGTATTCGTATTTGGTTTACCAGTAGGCCCTGGCGCAGCAACATACTACACACCGTAGAAAACGGTTACCTCACACAGCTCCATTATAAAAAGCCTGCGAACGTCGCAGGCTTTTTTATCGATTGAGACTGTGTACGCAGGCTTACCTGATTATAGATGTCGGTTTATAGCTGAAAACGCATCAACAAAGGGCGATAAAAGTGCTGAGTGAGCCAGCATAAGCTTTTCCAAATTATGCGTTTGTACCAAGGTAAGTGCGCAATATAAACATAGCTAAATTCAATTTCTGGCCGGGCTTTTCTGTTGCGTTTAAAAGCCGGAGCACCTGAGCTCATATTAAAGCGACGCTGGAATATCATTGCGTGGCGGATGGTATAGGCCGATATTCGACGATACAATGCGAGGCGTTGTGGCTTATTGGTATCGTAGCCAAAAATTGGGCAAGTCATATCATTATCAATTTCTACAATGCCTAACGTAGCCAGCATCTCTTCTTGATAAAACAGTCCCACTAACTGTACTAATTTGTTCTGGCTCGCCTGTTTTAAATATTGGGTTGAAAACTGTATGTTATTGAGGCTGTATTTATCAAGGTAAAGCATGTCATATAACTCTTTGGCACGCTGAAACTCTTCATCAGTGGTCAGTGGCCTAAACTGCCAATCTTTATCATTAAGCAGTTTGAAGTCTTTCGTTAAATCTCGGTTGAAGCTGAACGCTTGCCAATCATCAAGTAAATACACTTGTCGTGTTACCAAGCTTTGCCATTGCTGCTGCTCTAATCGCTGAATAAAGCGTGATTGTTGACGTTGGTTAATGGAGCGAAGCACCAAGGGAAAGGTGGGGTATTGATCGAGTGCGACGCGACGCAGTTCATCGAGATTTAAGGCTGCCCATTGTTCGCTATACATATTGGTGGACAAGCACTGATTGTTGAGAGTTTGGACTTGATCCAATCCAGCCAATGATAAGATTGGTTTAGTCATATTAATAAGTAACTTACATACCCATCGAACAGCCACATTTTTGACTTTGTGAAGCTCTTCTTCGGCGTAGCCACTAAGCAGTGTCATAGGGGACACGGCATAACAGTTGTTTGGTATTTTTGGTGTTACGGAGTAAGGAATGGCAACATCATCGATATAGTAGCAACCAAAGCTTGCTGTGCATTCATCAATGGGATTCGACTGCATAAGAGTGATAAAGGTTTTATGCCATTCTTGAGAGGAAAGCGTCATGAGTTCAATGCCTCTCCATTCCACTCAATATCAACGGTAGAAGCGTTGCTCCACTTCGTCTTGTTCTGCCTAGCTAACCGGAGTAATTCAAACATACTCCGGATTTGGCTCCCTACCGGCAAGTTATGCTGTTGCATCACATTCACTCCAGACCACCAATCTTGCCAAGTTCTAACCTTAAATAGGGATAATCCACCTTCAGCGATGAGTGTTATTGGCCCTAAATGATGCAATCGCTGCTTGGAAGGACTGGTAAAATCCATATTAGGAAGCAGTTGGTTGCATCGAGACGAGAGTAGGTGCAAACCACTGGTGGCTCTTGGGTTACATTCAATCACGTAGAGTTCATCTTGTGATTTGATGAAGTCAAACGACACTTGCCCATGATAAGTATGACGTTTACCAAAAGTTGCGATAAATCTATCTAGTCGTTCGCACGAGATCGGCTGAAAAGCACTGGCGGCCGAGCCGTTTACACAGTATTTCGGCACATAAGCTTGGTGTGCTTTAAGGTTACCATGTTCAAAAATGGCATAGTTACACACCGGAGTCCCATGGATTTTTTGTTGCTGAACCCAAGGGTAAAGGGGCGATATCGTGGCGGCAGAAATAGACTGAGTCGTCACATCTCTTATGACTTGCCCGCCAAACCGAGAGTAAACGGGCTTTAGAACGGTTCTCTTATTAATTTCAATCTCACTTTTATCAGCGACCAAACGAGTTTTGGGAAGTGTGATTTCTGGCAAACCTTGAAGCTGTTCAAAGACGGTCAACTTGTTGTGCAGGGCATTGAGTAGTCCCACATGGGGCAGAAAAAAATCTACTTCTGGGCATTGTTTGGCAACATGAGCCAAGTAATACACTTCTTCACAAGTGGGTATCACTATATCAATACGCATCTGAGTAATGATTTTTAGGATCTGCTGTTGGTAGGTGGGAAACGCAAATCGAGGCGAAGCGGTGGGTATATAAGACTCAATGCCTCGCAAAAACGATCCTAGAGGTTTTTTTAGCGAATCGGTGAGAATTACGTCATGTCCATGATGAATACACATGGTTGCCCACTCTAGTGCAACTGGTGCTCGGGCTCCGGTGATTAAGACCCGCATATGTTCACCACACGTCGTTGTTTATTCATTGGCGTCCAAATAGGCGCAGGGCGGTAACTAAATCTGACAGGATCAAGCCGCAATTGGTCAAACAACTTTATCAAGGCTTGATGTATAACCCGATGGTGGTGAAAATCCGCTTCAATTTGAATGGCTTGTGACCCTGTTTGGGTGATTCGGTAATCCATGCGACCTTTGGCAAATAGTGTTATAGCGCGGTAGATGAGATCTGGTAACACCGTCACTGGGACGTGGTTTGCGTTTAGCGTGAGGCGATCACCACATCGTCCGGCAATCGCGCCAAGAGGTTCAAATACGCCATTATCCTGTTTATTCTCAATAATATCGTCGAGCTGATAACGAATAATGGGCTGAGTTTTACGACGAAAATCGGTGATAATTGGGCTGTAATGAGTACGTTCGGTATTCAGCCAATGTTTTTCGATGTAAACAACATCTTGATTCCAGCGCATTTGTCCATGCTGATCAGTACATGCAAGAAAACCTTCGGTACATTGATAGACTTCATGGAGTTCGCTGTCGAACCGTTGAGAAATAAAGTGACGGTCACTCTCGGTTAGGACTTCTGCACCAGAAATGATCCGCTGTGGTTGAATTGCGGGTTGACCAAATTGACCGCTGAACTGGGCGCAGAGCTGAAGAGCTTGCGCACTACCAACCAAAAGCGTGGGTTGGAACTCATCCAGCTCTTTTATCCATTCTTGGTAAGGTTTGGTTAAATCGGCATAAAAAAATGTGACAGGCCCTTTCGCGACGGATTTATACAGTGGGCTGTTGGCGCGCAAGGCTAGAGCAATTCGGTGTTTTTGCCATAGGTTGGGCAACAGGCGAGCCAATATATTGCCAGCCCACAGTTGCGTTTCCTGTTTGTCAGCAAGAAACAACCCGCGCATGCCTGATGTGCCCGAAGAAAGCCCAACCGTAACATCGCCAACTTTCGAAGCGGCAAAGTTGCGTGACTGCTCTGCTTTGAGTGCCTGCTGCATTAACTGTTCAGCATCTAAGCCCTTCGTATTCAACTCTGAAATGTTCTCCATCATGGTTTGCTTATTCATGATAGGGAAATCACTGAGTGGTGCACCTTGAAAAGAGCGGTAATACGGTGAATGACGGCATACCCAATCCAAGTGTTGCGTTAAGTGTTGTTGCTGCCATGTTTCGACTTGTTCCCTTGAGCCGAAGGGGCGGTAGCGGGTTCGCCAGAATTCTGAGATAAGCGTTCTCACTTCATCCATCCTTCTTTGATTAGCTGCTGGATAGTTTCCTGACAATGTGAAGGCACGAAGCGAACAAAGTGGTGGGTTTGTTGGTAGCAACTTCTCAACTCGGAGAGGGTGTTTTTATAGGCTATTGTATCATCGCAAAGCATGTTCGCCAGCCAATGTTGATCGATATTTTCACTCAAGCTCTCGATTAACCAGCATGCATCGGCGAGTAAGAACAGCCAACTTTGGTCTCTTTTAACTAGCAAGCCCACTTGGCCAGCTGCATGGCCTGGCAAGCTAACCATATAAATAAATCCATCGTCGAACATGTCTTTACAGAGCAAATTAACACCTTGGCACTGAGGAATAATTTGGCTGATTGGTACAGAAAAATCACTATGAATGAATAAGTTAGGTTCAAGCTGTGGAGGAAGTAGAGCTTTTAGGTATCCTTTTCTTACGCCTCCAATTCGACCACTTTTAGTAATTGCATCTACCCCTTTTTGTTGGCAATGCAATTGAGAGTGGGAAAACTCAGACACGGCAGCAATGTGATCAGCATGGAAGTGGGAGAGCACTAAGTGTTCAATATCATGAGGTTTGAGACTTTCTTTTGCTAACTGCGCAACAATTCCGTGTTCTTTTTTATAGCGACAAGGTGTTGTCCAAGCATAAAAACGTTCAGGGAAGGGACGAGTCGCGTTAAAAAAATGCTCGTGATATCCCGTGTCAAACAGGATGTTGCCTTGTGTTGGGTGCTGAATTAACGCAACGGCTGCCGGAAATGCTCTAGGCTTGATACCAGAACCTGGTTTGACAACAAAGCCTGGGTGTACGCAGTGTCCAGCCTCAAAGATTTTTATTTTTAGACCAGTTTGCATACTGCTGTATTCCTTCTTGAATTGAAAAAAGCGGCTGGTAATTCAGTGTTTGTTTCGCCTTGCTGATATCCAGAGTTTGATGGTAGTTAAACAATCCTGCGCTGTATGAGGTGAGCCTTGGTTCTGGCTGATGTGGTAAGTGCCTTCGTATTTGCTCACTGAGCTTTAATAATGGTGATACAACGCCGTATGGTAATGATTGTAACGTTACTTTTAGGTTTAACCCCTCACATAAAGCTTGCAGAACAGTCTCAATTGGCATTGGTTCGTTGTTGGAAATGTTGAACACATCACCATGCTGAAGTTGGCCTGCCTGAGTGCAAGCGAGCATCGCTGCATGGGCAACGTTGTCGACATAGGTCAGATCAACCACAGGATTTCTACCCGATGGCAGAAGCAGAGTGTTGTTTTTTATCGCCTTAAGCACTCTTGGGATAATCGCGCGATCATTGGGTCCAAAAATGCCACGCGGTCTTAAAATGATCGCTTTGCTTTGGCCTTTTACGGCTTCAATTTCCGATAGGTATTTTGTGTGTGCGTAATCATTACACCAGTATGAAGCTATGGCGTCGGTTTCTCGAATATTCCAACGGTCTTGATGGTCAAAGTAGACGCTGGTGGAGGAAATATGGATAAAACGCGAGATTTGATAGGTATTAGCCGCATTGACGAGGTTTTTGGTGGCATCTACATTGGCTTGATAAAACGCCTGCCACTTTCCCCATGGGCTTGAGAGAGCGGCACAATGGATGATTGCATCCATACCTTGGCATACCGCATGAACTGCTGAGTGGTCTCTTAAATCGACTATATGTGGGATAACATCGAATTGCTCGGCGAGTTGTTTAGCGATGACTGTGTTTCGTGCTGTAAAGTGCAGTTCATGCTGCTGGTGAAACATTCTCAGAATTGCGCTACCCAACATCCCGCTGCCACCAGTGACCAATATCTTCATAGTTTTAGCACTCCCATCCCTAGTGACAACCCTGCGGCGGTGCCAGCTAATAACACATGTTTTCCTGCGGCTTCTGGCTGATTACGCAGCCAGTGTAAGTTAATTGGGAGTGAGGCGGCAACTTGGTTTCCCAAAGTCGAAAAGTGATTAACGGTTTTCTCTGTTGGTAGCCCGGTGAGTGAAGGCAGTTTTTTTAATCCATGCGCGCTGGCTTGATGAGGAAGAAAATAATCAATATCGCCGAGTGTTACCGGAGAGGCGTCAAACCCTTTTTTTAGAAACGCTGGTAAGGCTTTACGCACATGTTTAAAGAGTGCTTTGCCCTCCATCTCAAACTGGCAACTTTTTAAATAGGCTTGATGCTCGGAGGTATGCGGATTGATATGACTACCTCCGCCCTTAATTTGACAAAATGAATACCCGGTATGATGCGTTTCAAAGTGACTGGTGAGCAATCCATCATCGTTGCGTTCTTCGAGCAAAAATGCGGCGGCACCGTCTGCGAATAGCGTTGCAACTTCTGGTTTGAGCGTAAAATTTCGATTCAGTGTGATGCCAGTGGCGAGTTCGCTGGTGACAATAAGAATCCGACGGTATCGTTTTGCTAAGAATAGACTCTGGGCAAGATCAAGCGCAGAGAGAAAGGATAAACAGGTGCTGTTCAAATCAAAGCTTTCTAGCCATGTTGGAGCGTCTAACGCGGCGAGAACCGCTGAGGCGTCGTAGGGCAGAGACTGGTGGTGTGTGCCGCTAGCGTAGATAAGAAGATCAACGGAGCTTAAGGTATGTGTGTTTCCTAAACACTGCTCTATTGCCTGCATTGCCATGTAAATAGCGGTCTCTTTTGTATTGGCTACATGACGATATTCAACGTCGAATTTATTTCGGCAGGTCCCTGGCGCTAATTTTAGGAAGCGATCCATTTCTCGATCAGACCATTGATTCGTTGGCAGGTAGCTTCCACTGGAAACGATGTTAAAGCCCATTATTCTCTATACACTTATTAAAAACGTCGTTCAAAATAAACCACGTTGCATATTGAAGCTATGGCGAGCGAGATGAAAAACAAACAGAACAAAACAAATGGGAGTAAGAGCACGCTTTGGGTGCAATGCTGAGAATGAATTTTCAGGAATGAGCCAGGCTTTTATTTGCTGGCTCAATTTGAATAGAGTGAGGGTTACTTCTTAAATTTCGCCAAAATACGATCCAAATGGTTTGCAAATTCGCGTCGATCGGTTTGAGAAAGCGCGGCGGGCCCACCAGTCTGAATTCCGCTTGAACGCATGGTTTCCATAAAGTCGCGGATATTTAGGCGAGCTTTGATGGTGTCTTTTGTATAGAGCTCGCCACGAGAACTGAGGGCTTGAGCGCCTTTAGAGATAACCTCATCTGCAAGCGGAATATCTGACGTGATCACCAAATCGTTGGCTTCCACACGCTTGACGATTTCGTTGTCTGCGATGTCAAATCCCGCAGGGACTTGCAGCGAGTGGATGTTGTCTCTTTTCGGCACAGGGACAACGTGGTTAGCGACAAACGTACATTCAATCCCTGTACGCTCGGCGGCACGCACAATGGTTTCGCGAATAACTTTCGGACACGCGTCTGCATCTACCCATAACTTCATGATGATTTCTCACTGAGTTTCGCTTCTAACTCTTCAATACGAATGGCTAGCATTGTTACGGTGCGCTCTAGGGCTTCAAGACGATCATTATCGGTGTGGTGTTGTGCTGCGATTTCAACCTTGGGTACGCGTTGAGCACTCTTCCAACTTTTTATTGCGGTGATTAATGCTGGCATTGGAACTGGCGTTTTCAAGCGTGCTTTCACTAACGCTACGGTTGGCTCTTTTCCTTGTTGTTGCAACTGTTCCATTGCCGCTTCTAATTCTTTAGTAACGTCTTGAGTTAACATTTTTAATCCTTAACAACGATATATCTATCATCATACGTTGAGTGCGCTAATTTGGCGAATGGCATTTTGGAGAGTGTAGTGTGAGAGATCTCTTACATAGGTTGTGAGAGAAAACGATATCGTAAGCGGAAAAAGAGAAGATAAAGAGCTTAAGTTTATGATAAATAATGATTTAACAACTTGTTAACCAATGTGAGGGCCAAATATTTATCTTGGATAGATTGTCTATTTTTGGAAAAGGCGTAAATTGAGAGTTGTCAGCAGGAAGCAGACATGGAACAGGAAAGCACCAAGGATTTGGTTATCGTCAGGAAGACGATTTGGTTGGTCAGGATGATTAATCAAGCATGGAGCGTAGGACATTGTAAGGATACGATCATCAATAGGATGTTGATGACTAAGGATAGACAATGGACCCCTCTAGGATTGAGGTTATGGACAGCATCAGGAAGATGCAAGGGACACCGCTCAAGGAACAAGTGACGTGTGCTAACGAGGAATGTTAGCAGTCAGGATGATAAGGACACCGCTAGGACGGCGACGTAAGGAATAAGCTGACGGAATCAGCCACTATTATGGATGATGCATGGAGCACTTTTAGTAGCCGGACTGCTGCGAGTAAGACCATGACCCCGATACTTATGTGTCGGGGTCTTTCTTATATAAAAACGATATCCAGTGCTCTCATTGAATTAAGCATCTCGATGTTACTTGGGGATATCAATATCACAAAATATATAAATTCCTAATAACACTTAATAAAAAACAACTCAGATCAATATCCTTTCCAACCAGTTGGTTTAACTTTCGGCTTCTCTACAAGGTGTTATGCCCGCAATCATTGAGCATGTTCAGCTCATCGAGTTTGTGATCTGCGGATAGATTAAGTTTGTTGTAATCAAGGAACAGATGTGGCCATAGTAACCAGAAGAATGCTTCTTCTACCCTACAATGAGTCGTTGCAACTAGAATTCGTCATGCTGAATTGCTGTGCGAAAAACCGTGCTGAATTGAATGGTCCGTATACAGTTGCGTCTGCCAAACAGATGTTTGAGAAAATACTGGATGATGAGAACATTTATAGTATGGCAGTGCTAGAGAGCACCAGTCGTGACTATATGGGGCACGTGTTCATTGCTAATCTCGATTCCGAACCTGAATTAGGGTTTATTTTTGATAAAGCATATTGGGGTAAAGGGTTAGCAACAGAAGCACTAAAAGCATTTTTCCCCAAAGCGTGCCGTGAATTGGGCTTGAATAAGGTGAAAGCTAACGTGAATAGCAATCATCAAGCTTCTATGGCAGTACTGAAAAAGCTGGGATTTGTTGAAACAAAAGAAAGTAAGGATATATATGGTCCTTACTTTGAAATGGAATTTACAAGCGATGCGGTGGTAGGTGAAAGTTCTGCGGCCTGAAACCGACCATGGTTAACTCTCCTTGGTAGCAATCGTCACCAAGAGATGAAAACTCAAATTGATACACCGTATGCCAACGCCAGACTCCGTCTGGCGTTTTTAGTTTATGGGCACCAAAGGCGATGCTGATTAATTGGAGATCCAATTGCTCACATTTACGCGTGATGGCTGCTTTTGCGAGTTCGGCTTGGCGACGCTGTTGCCAAAACAGGTAACAGAAAAAGCAGAGCCCTAAAATTGCTAAAAGATCACCAATCATTCCTGAACCTTTCTTAGCTTTTTGTTGTTTGTTGTAAGCTTACTAGCGCATTTGCTAGTTCCTCTGATGGGTTTGAATGCAGTAAAGGCAATAACACCATCCTTAACTCTGGCAGCATCACTAAATCGGCAAATAACTGATTAAATAGGGCTTGATTACCGGTTTGAGCTAAACGCAGCAAAAACTGTTCTGCTACCTTTTCATTGGCGAGTAAGTGCCAAGCGCGACCCGCCACACCAATCAATACCTCCTGATGGCTTAAACGAGGGCTATGCAATATCGCATCTAATACTGGAGAGGCGACTTCTGTTGGCGCACCAGCAAGGGCTCGGATAAGTGCTGAAAGTAGGAAGAGATCAGGTTCGCTACTTGCGATTTCTTGCTGTGCCTTTTCCGCGATACGTTCTGCTAAACGCTCTTGAAGCTCTACATGCTCAAGCGCACCTAATAGGGCATAAAGTGGCTCATTTGGTAGGTGGTTCAACGCTTTGCGTATCATTACCCCGTTTTGCTCTTTGTCCAAACGAGCGGCCATGTCGGTGATCCCTTGCAGACCTACAGTTTGCCAATTATCCCAGCCTAAACCACCTGAAAAGTAATGCTGAGTGTGCTCATAATATTGGCTGGTAGGAAGATCGAGGTTCGCGCGGACCTGGCTATGAAACACGGCCATTTTGTCTTCGGAAGGTTTGAACGTATATGGGTTATTAGACAGCTTTTGCTGTTGCTCTTCAGAGATATCACCATTGAGGCGTGTTCCCATGGCTTCCACTACGTATTTAATGAAATTGCCGATATCTGATTGCTTTAACAAACCGCGCTCGTCCAATTCAAACTTTAGAAACCAAATCCAAGGTTGCTTTTGTTCATTCCAATAAGCGATGGCAAGGTGTGCTTTACGCTGCATTGGGAATGGGTACGATGCTTGACCTTTTTCTACATCGGCAAACTCTTTCTTAGCGATGGTTTTGATACGACGACCAAGATCGAAGATTTGATAATCACAGCGGCTGTTGTTCAACAGTTGAGTGAGGGTTTGAATGTTTTCCATTAAATACGACGTCCTAACGTTCTTTTCACAAGAAATGGTATCATTCTCGGCTAATTCAAGGTTCGAGATAGAATTAATGGTAACAAATACTCAATTGGTCGACTTACTTCACCAACTTGAAACGCAGCTTAAAGAACATAAGTTGTGGCAACACACTAGGCCTTCAGAGCAAGCCTTACAAAGCGTGGAGCCATTTGCGATTGATACATTGCATCCTCATGAGTGGTTGCAGTGGATCTTTATAGACAGAATGCACGTGCTAGTGGAAAACAACCAACCATTGCCAAGAGGGTTTTCTCTCGAGCCCTATTTTTCTGAAGCGTGGAAGCAGGAACCGCAGTTCGCAGAGCTGCTTATTACAATCCGAACCATTGACGAACTGTGTAAGTAAACTAATGCTAGAACAAAAAATAGCGCGATCTTCAGAACCAGTTGAGCTGGAGATCGTTTATCAGGATGAATATTTTGTAGCGGTCAACAAGCCTGCAGGCATGTTAGTGCATCGCAGTTGGTTAGATAAACACGAAACTCAGTTTGTCATGCAAACTTTGCGCGACCAAATTGGTCAGCATGTGTTCCCATTACATCGTCTGGATCGTCCAACATCTGGTGTGCTCGTGTTTGCGTTGTCGAGTGAAGTCGCGTCACAAGTCATGCCGATGTTTGCTGAACATAAAATGGAAAAGACGTACCACGCGATAGTACGCGGTTGGATTGAGGAAGAGGGCGTCTTGGATTACGCACTCAAAGTGGAGTTAGACAAGATTGCTGATAAGTTCGCTTCACAAGAAAAAGAAGCGCAAGAAGCGGTGACGGAATATAAGCCGTTGGCTAAAGTGGAGGTTCCCTATTCGACGGGTAAATTTCCTACAACGCGTTATTGCTTAGTTGAGATGAAACCTAAAACGGGGCGTAAGCACCAACTTCGTCGTCATATGGCACATCTACGCCATCCGATCGTGGGTGATACAACGCACGGGGATGGAAAGCACAACAAGCTGTATCGCACAGAGTTTGATTCTCATCGTTTGCTACTGCATGCTTCAGAGTTACGGTTTGTCCATCCATTTACCGATCAAGAGATTGTCATGACGGCCAATCTTGATGAAACTTGGCAGCAATTGTTTACTCGATTTGAGTGGGATGAACCGATAATCGGCGCAGTTAGATCTAGATAATGATTGAGTACAAGTAAATTACCACCTTCTAAAGAAGGTGGCTTTGTGTGAGCCCCCTAAAAGGGGGCCTTTGTTTAGTCCAGCGCC
>NZ_JAWOUS010000033.1:0-22036 GCF_033339495.1 Vibrio sp. 2134-1 | reverse complement strand
TTGGCGCTGGACTAAACAAAGGCCCCCTTTTAGGGGGCTCACACAAAGCCACCTTCTTTAGAAGGTGGTAATTTACTGTTACCTGTTTGCGTATGTCGGCATAAGTTCATTTAGCAAGAGCGAGTTAACAGGCATGTTTTTTTATCAATTTTGCCAGAGTTTGCATCGCGTGACTCCAATCGGTTTCATGACCAAAGTTTGCCACGCTGAGGCGTACGCAATGCCGATATTGCCCTTGAGTGCCAAATACGGTGCCGGGAAGTAGGCTGATTCTGTGCTTATTGCATGCTTGATACAACGCATAGCTGTCCGTGTCTTCGGGCAGTCGTAACCAAAGCAAGAACGAACCTTGCACGGCGTTGATCTGGTATCGATTTTTTAGAGATTCGTGCTCATCTAAGTATTGATGAAGCATCTGGATAAATCGGCGCATGTTGTTTTGATACACCCGTCCCATTCGCGCAGTATGCGTTCGATACTTGCCTGACGTTAGAAACGTTGCCACGGCGGATTGCATCAGGTTCAAACTGCCCATGTTCTCACACAGTAGATATTGCTCAATTTGATCTCGATATCGCCCCGCCAACATCCAACCAATTCTCAAACGCGAATCGAGCGTTTTGGATAACGAATTTACGTAAATTACGCGTTGCTTGTCATCGAGCAATCTCAAGCTTGGCAACGGCTTATCATAACTTAACCCGCCAAACACATCGTCTTCGATAATAGGAATATTGCCGGACGCCAATAGTAATTGTTGACGCTTTTCTAGCGGCATCATGGCACCAGTTGGATTGGTGAAGTTTGGCGTTACGATGATCGCTTTTATGTCCCATGTCGCCATTGCTTTTGCTAAGGCTTCGGGGCACATACCGTCGCGTGGGCAACTCGGAATTTCCACCACTTTGAGGCCGAGTGATTCTAGCATCAATAAGTTGCCAAAATAGCAAGGGGACTCCACCGCGACGATATCGCCTTTTTGTGTCGTTGCGCGCAGCGCTAGGCTAATGGCTTGTTGCGCGCCGTGCGTCACCATGATCTCATCCAACTTGGCTGGCGTGCCCAAATCTTGTGTGATTTTCGCTAGTTGTTTGATTAAGAGGTGATCACCGGGTGGTAATTGGTAATGGCTCGGTACATGCGTTTGCTGGCGGCTGTGGCGGCCGATCTCGGCGTACAAGCTTTTGATCGCGGGGGAGTCAATGTTTGGGTGGGCAGAACCGGTAGGCAAACGCTCTTGGTATTCAGGATAAGTAAGGATTTCTTTGCAGATTGAGAGCAAATCCACGCGAGTCGGATCCGGAATTGAGCGAGAGGTCGGCAAGGCGACTTTAACTCGATAACCCGATTTGGGAACCGAGTAAACCAAGTTTTGTGCTTCCAGCTCTTGATACGCACGAATCACGGTATTTTTACTGACGTTTAATTCTTGGCTCAACGAGCGAATGGAGGGCAGTCGATCATCCGCCTGATAAACGCCACCATTGATGGCTTGTTTGAGGTGTTTTTCCACCACGAGGTACTTATTCCCTTCACCGCTTCCCAATAAATCTGTACCCATAAAAACACTTCCATCTGTCACTTTTTGAAAACACTGTACCTAATTACATTAGCAGTATCTCAAAACATAAAACAAGCGTGAGTGAGGCGATCATGTTAATCCGAGCCATCCCTTTTGTATTTGTCATCCTTTGGGCTTCTGGATTCGTTGGTGCGCGTTTTGGTTTGCAATATGCCGAGCCAGCGACACTACTTTCTATCCGTATGGCATTCAATGTCTTATTGTTTTTGGTTCTTGTGGCGGTATTGCGTAGAAGGTTGCCGACAGGAAAAGATTTTTGGCACAGCTGTGTAGTTGGTGCGTTGATCCACGGTTTCTATCTGGGCGGTACTTATTTCGCTATCGCCTTGGGTATGCCTGCTGGGTTGAGTTCGTTGCTGGTGGGTATTCAACCGATTTTAACCGCGGCTTTGCTGGTGGCGTTTGTTCGTGAGGAATTTAAACCCTCGCAATGGTTGGGTTTGGCTCTTGGTTTTGTCGGTATCGCTATGGTGTTGATGGGCAAAATGGAGTGGCAATCCGAGCAGCATAAAGTGTTGGCCATTGGTTTGTGTTTGTTGGCTTTGGTTGGTATCACGCTAGGGACGCTTTATCAGAAAAAACATTGCCAACAAGTGGATATGGTGGGTGGTGCGACGGTGCAATATTTGGCCGCGCTCGTCATGTTTCTGCCCGTTGCGATGCAGTTTGAAACCATGCAAGTGCAGTGGGAACTGGAGTTTATTTTGACTGTGTTGTGGTTGGTCGTCGTGCTCTCTTGTGTAGCTATTCTACTGCTGCTGTACATGGTTAAGAACGGTGCTGCATCGAGCGTAGCTTCTGTATTCTACCTGGTGCCGCCAACGACGGCGATTCAGGCTTGGCTCGCGTTTGGAGAGTCATTTGATTGGATGGGGATTTCTGGTTTCGTACTGGCAGCTACGGCGGTGTATTTGGTGGTTAAAAAGCCGGATCTGACGATAAAGAAATCGATTCAAACAGAATATACCTAAATTGGGTAGGGACATTTGCGTGCCAGTGGGTACAATCTGCTTCATCTTAATCCGTGGAGCAGAATGATGAAGGTAAAGCCAGATCGAATGACCGCCATGCGTAGCATCATCGAGCAAGTAAAAGCGGAACTACCAATTTATGAACCAGAAACGTTTGTATGTGGACCAGAAGGGCAGTGCATTGGCTGTCCGAAGAAATTGTTGGAAATGGTCGATTCAGAAGTCACTTATTGGGAGTCAGCCATGGAGCGCGGCATTGTTCCGCAGTTCGATGAGATTCGTCGTTTTGGCAAAATGTGCACGAATGTTCGTCGTGGTCTGGTGCGAAATAATGTGCCTTTACTCAGTAACTAGAGAGTAAAAACCGTCTAATATCTGACACATAGCGTCGTTTTGTTACACTGCTCTTTGGCTGCTGTTCTCAAGTTTGAGTGGTGTTTGTCTCTTCTTACCCCTTAAGCCTTTAATCGTAAGAAATTGGCGATATATTGGCTCGGTCTCACATGGATGTGGGGCTATTGTCTTGGGCTAGTTGAGATAAGAAACGTGAAATCAAAGGGATTTACGCTGATGGAAATCACCATAGTGCTTACCACTTTGGCTTTCATCGCATTAGCTGCTTTACCAGTATTACTCGATATTCATCGCCAAGCATACGCTGCGATGCTGCACAGTTCTCAGTCTTCTTTGGGTACGGCTCTCAAATTCTTTCATGCTCAATCAGTGATTGATAACGCTTACGGCCAAGAGCACGTTCACTACATTGACCGACATGTCAAAACACGCAAAGGCATGCCAGAAGCGAGTGCCGATAGTATTCGAGCTTTGTTAGAAATCGATCTACCAGCCAGAGGTTATTCGAAAATTGACGTGCCGTGCAAAGGCAGTGATTTTTGCATCATCGGTCAGCAGCACCCAAACAGTGCTCATTTTGTCGCTATTCCTGATTATCAGTTCTTAGATAAATCGGGTGTTGATCGCGTGGTGTACATTTGGCCGCAAGGTTACACACTGGCAGAAGAAGCATGCTATTTCTACTACGTGAATCAAGCCTCTAACGATTCAATTGTTCGAGGGTATGTGACGCAAGGGTGTTAATCCCGAATAAGTGTTGCGAACAACGGTTATCGTGAGTCTACAAATCGGGGTTTTTCGAAGGGCTTTGCGCTTTATACAATACCATTTTTTGACTCATCAAGACTTTACCATTTGGCAAGGTCACTTCCCCAAGTTCCCCCTGATGTTCAAATCCAAACCGTTCATATAAAGCAATCGCTGGTGTGTTGGTTGTGTATACGTAGAGTGCGATTTGGTCGTAACCAAATTCCCAACCACGTGCGATCGCGACTGCCAATAGTTTCCGCCCCAATCCTTTGCCTCGGTAGTTTTTGTCGATGTGAATACCAAGAATACCGACGCGAAGGCGTTGCCCTCTTTCGTAACCGCACATCTCAGCTGGGTAGATTTCAACACTACCGATAAGTTTTTGGCGGTCAAACGCGACAAACTGAGGGATGGACTCGTTTTCCACACGTTGCAGGATTCTGCGAAGCGTTGCGTTATCGGGTGCAGGAGAAATCAAAAATTCCCCTTCGGAGTACACTCGATTCCACAGCGCGGTGAAGCGCGCGATATCGCTCACCTTGATGGATCTGATTTGCATTCATCTTCCTTGATTAGTGCAGGTTAGTAACGGTTAGGGGATAAGCTCAGATAAACAACGAATTTGGTTAGGAATGGCTTCGGCTGGTGCATCAGCGCCCGTTGGGTTAAACCAAATTGTGTTTACGCCCGCTTTCATCGCAGGGTAAATATCTTTGTGAGGTAAATCGCCAACCATGGTTATTCCACTCACGTTAACCCCTAACTGTTTTGCGATGGCGAGATAAAACTCAGGTTGGTTTTTAGCGATACCGAGGTTGGCAAAACAAAAATAGCCATTTAAGTATTGGTCTAAGTCGACGCGAACAAATGCACGCTGAACCTCTTCCATGTTGGAATCAGATGCACTGGTCGCAATGTAGATGGGATGATTTTGGGAAAGTATTGCCAGTGTTTCTCTGGCTTGAGGAACTGCTTCTACGTGTTCCCAATCGCACATTTTTCCTTGTGCGTGAGGGAAATCTACCATCAAGGTGTTCCCCCAATCGAAAAGATAAATCATGTTCGAATCTCCTTATCCGCACATCATATCGTCTTTTTCTAAAATCAGGGGGGTAAATTGCATCGATAAATGCGATTTAGGTGGGTTTAGTCGTGAAAAGCGCTTAATTGTCGTTATCGTTACAAATGTTTCAGCATAATGCGTGAGTTAGTTTTAAAACCTTGATTATCGTAAAAGCGCTGTGCTGGCTGATTGAATTCCATCACTTCCAATCGAACTTGTGTGGCATTGGCATCGCGCGCCCATTGCTCACAGGCTTGGAGCAGTTGGCGGCCGATTCCTTGCTGCTTTTGCGCTTCATCGACAACAATTGTTCCCACGCGACAAATTGGGTCTTTGATCAGAAAACTGACGGTGTCGTTTTGGGTGATCATCGCGGTTAAGAAGCCGAGAATTTGCTGTTCGCGTTCGGCAATCAAAAAGAGTCGCTCTTTGTTCTCTAGTGCTTGTGCAAGAAATTCACGGTCAGCTTCTGAAGGCGCAACAAAGGCTTCTGGCGCATTCGCAAAATGCAGTGAATTAATTTGAAAATTAAGCTGAAAAATTCCGTCTAAATCATCGGGAATCGCTTGTCGGATATGGACTTGCATTCTATCTGCCCCCTGCAATATCGATAAATGATCCTGTGACATAAGAGGCTTCGTCACTTAATAGCCAAGCGATCGCATTTGCTACTTCTTCTACCGTGCCACCGCGTTTAAGAGGAATTTGAGGGCTGAGTCTATCTACTCGGTTTGGTTCTCCGCCGTCGGCATGCATATCAGTGTAAATGAAACCAGGTCGAACGCCATTGACGCGAATATTGCGCTCTGCCAACTCTAGCGAGAGCCCTTTAGTTAAGGTATCCATCGCGCCTTTTGATGTGGCGTAATCGACATACTCAAATGGCGCGCCTGAGCGCGACGCTCCAGAGGAGACATTCACAATTGCACCGCCTGCACTGAATCGCCTCGCCGCTTCTCGACAGCAGAGAAAACAGCTATTCACATTGGTGTTCATTACTTTCTGAAAGCGTTCCAAGCTGATTTCTGACAAAGGCGATTGAGTAAATAGGATGCCAACGTTGTTGACCAAGTGCGTCACTGCACCAAATTCACGTTCTGTTTCATCAAACAAGGAGAGCACTTGCTTCTCATCGGCTACGTCTGCGGCGATGGCAATCGCTTTGCCACCGTTTGCTTGTATTTCTGCCACAACTTGGTCGGCGGCCTCTTGCTGAGTGCGGTAATTAACGCAAACGCGATAGCCTTGCTCGGCCAGCTTTTTCGCCGCTGCGGCTCCAATGCCTCGGCTTGCGCCGGTAATGATGACTACTTTATTCAAAATACGTCCTTATTTTTGTAGTGAGTAGATTTTATCGGCGTAGGGTTTGCCACCAATTTGGTATGCGTCTGGAATGACCTCAATGAGTTCGAAACCACATTTTATCAGGACACGTTCTGACGCAATATTGCCTTCAGTGACCGTCGCGGAAAAGTGGTTGATGTTATGTGTCGAGGTTGCCCAGTATAGAAGCGCTTGAAGAGTTTCTGTTCCAAACTGTTGGCCATGAAATTCCGGCAAAAGTAAGTAACCTACCTCTGCCTTACCGTTTTCAATAGCAAAGCCAGTGATGCCGATGGGTTGTTCAGATTGCTTATCGAGTATTACAAGGCAAAGCCAATGCTGGCAATTTGGGGTCCATGGTAATAATCGCGAAGCAAATTTTTCTCTTATTTCTGTTTCGCTGGGACGATCGAAACAGAGCGCAATAACCTCTTGTTCGGAGAGTAATCGTTGAAAGAGTTCCCAGTCACTGGCTTTGATGGGTCTTAATTGGCTTCTGTGCGTCTCGATATAAACTGACATGCGTGTCCTTACTGCATCAATGTGGAGATTCAGTCTCTCATCCTCTTATCTGTTTAATCAAATAGTTGCATTCATAAAAGTGATTTATGTGGTGAATAGTTGGCTGGGTAATGGATTATTGCCATATATTCATCTTTGAGATGCAAATAACAAAATTTCATACTTGAGGCATACAGAGCAACACGGAAATGATGTGGATCAAGAGAGGGCTACCCATAAAGTAGTAATTTGCGACCTATAATTACATTTTATTTGGAAGTGTTGCTAATTATGTCAATAAAAAAACGATATGTTGCACTGCTGGTTGCTGCCGGCATTGGTGTGGGCTGGTTAACTTTGGGGGGGAGTGCGGCAGTAATGCATTACACCTCAGATACTGAATTTTGTCTCTCGTGCCACTCTATGGAAACCCCTTACAAAGAGTACCAAGGCTCAGTGCACTTCAGTAATGCGAAAGGCATTCGCGCGGAATGTTCTGACTGTCATATTCCTCAAGAACCAATGGATTACCTGATCACCAAAATTCGTGCGTCGAAAGACATTTACCACGAATTTGTGACAGGCAAGATCGACACGCCAGAGAAATACGAAGCACATCGTAAAGATATGGCTGAAACGGTATGGGCTCAGTTCCGTGAAAACGATTCAGCGACGTGTCGTTCGTGTCATGATTTCGATGCAATGGAAGAGTTTGAGCAATCACGTGATGCGGCGAAGATGCACGCTTACGCGAAAGCAAACGATCAAACGTGTATCGATTGTCATAAAGGTGTGGCGCACTTTGCACCAGAAGCAGAGCTAGACAGCAAGGCATTTGAAACGTTGATGAGCTTCACCACAAAAACATCACCTGGTGCCAAAGTCGTTTACCCTGTGACTGAAATCGCAATGGGTGAGATGGGTAAAATTAACCCAACGACGAAGTTGGAAGTAATCAGCTCTGAAGGCGACAACCGCACTGTTAAGTTGAACGCATTCCAAATGAAAGGCGCAGAGCAAGTGCTTTACATGGGAGAAGGTCAACGTGCCATCGTAGCAACGCTAACAGAGCAAGGCCAACAAGCGCTTGAAACTGGTGAATTTGAGGCAGATGTTTACGGCAACGAATGGCGCGCGGTTTCTCTAACTGGCGCTATTGATTCTCCAGTTGTTGACACGCTTGAACCCGTATGGTCATACGCAGAAGAGTTGGACAACGTTTACTGTGCAACTTGTCACGCGAAAATTCCTTCAAATCACTTCACAGTGAATGCATGGGGACCGGTAGCGAAAAGTATGGGTGATCGAACTGATATTTCAGCCGAGAACCTAGAAATTCTAACCAAGTTCTTCCAGCACCACGCGAAAGATGTGGTTGGTCACTAACGATAAATAGAAGGATAAGATTATGACTAATATGACCCGTCGCGGATTTCTAAAAGGCACTGGTATGGCGGCTGGTGCAATGGCATTCACTTCATTTGCACCTATGTCTGTTGCGTCTTCTAATGCTCGCGGCAAAGGCATTCTAACGGCGGGCCGCATGGGCCCAATGCTGTGTGAAGTGCAAGACGGTAAGCTGGTTTCAACCACGAATGCATTGCCACAAACGGTACCAAACAGCCTACAAAGCACCGGTCCTGACCAAGTGCACACTAAAGCGCGTGTTAAGTACCCAATGGTTCGCAAAGGTTACTTGGCAAACCCATCGTCGCCAGAAGGTGTGCGCGGTAGTGATGAGTTTGCGCGTGTGTCTTGGGATGAGGCTTACAAGCTGATCCACGAACAACACATGCGAATTCGCAAAGAATATGGCCCGGCTTCTGTGTTTGCAGGCTCTTACGGCTGGCGCTCAAGTGGCGTGCTGCACAAAGCACAAACCTTGCTGCAACGTTACATGAGCATGGCGGGCGGCTATTCAGGCCACTTGGGTGACTACTCAACGGGTGCTGCGCAGGTCATCATGCCGCACGTTGTGGGCTCTATCGAAGTGTACGAGCAGCAAACCACGTACCCAGTGGTACTAGAGCACAGCGATGTGGTTGTGCTTTGGGGCTTAAACCCGATCAACACTCTAAAAATCGCGTGGAGCTCAACAGACTGTGCTGGTCTTGAGTTCTTCCATCAATTGAAAAAATCAGGCAAGACGGTCATTGCGATTGACCCTATTCGTTCTGAAACCATTGAATTCTTTGGCGAGAATGCGGAGTGGATTGCTCCTCACCCAATGACCGACGTGGCAATGATGATGGGTATCGCACACACCTTAGTGAAACAAGGTAAGCACGATAAAGCCTTCCTCGATAAATACACCGCAGGTTACGACAAGTTTGAAGCGTACCTGATGGGCGAAGAAGACGGCGTAGAAAAATCAGCAGAATGGGCATCACAAATCTGTGGCGTACCTGCGAAGCAACTTGAGCTACTGGCTGACATCTTCAGTAAAAACCGCACCATGCTGATGGCGGGTTGGGGCATGCAGCGCCAACAATACGGTGAGCAGCGTCACTGGATGCTGGTTACACTGGCAACGATGTTGGGTCAAATCGGTTTACCGGGCGGTGGTTTTGGTTTCTCTTACCACTACTCAAACGGTGGTAACCCTGCTCGTGATGCTGGAGTACTTCCTGCGATTTCGGCATCGCTGGGTGGCGGCTCTTCTGCGGGGAACGACTGGGCGGTGTCTGGCGCAGTGCAAAGCTTCCCTGTGGCACGTATTGTTGAGGCGTTGGAAAACCCAGGTCAATCCTACCATCACAACGGTCATGAACTGACGTTCCCGGACATTAAGATGATTTGGTGGGCTGGCGGTGCGAACTTTACTCACCACCAAGACACCAACCGCTTGATTAAAGCGTGGCAAAAGCCTGAGCTGATCGTGATTTCAGAGCCTTACTGGACGGCGGCTGCGAAGCATGCGGACATCGTTCTGCCAATCACTACATCGTTCGAGCGTAACGACTTAACGATGACGGGTGACTACAGTAACCAACACTTGGTGCCAATGAAGCAAGTGGTTGAGCCGCAAGGTGAAGCGCGTAATGACTTCGATGTATTCGCGGACATGGCAGAGATGCTAGCTCCGGGTGGCCGTGACGTATACACCGAAGGCAAAACCGAAATGGAATGGCTGTACGGCTTCTACAAGGCGGCGCAACAAGGTGGCCGTGGCTCTCGCGTAGCAATGCCGAACTTCAGCAAGTTCTGGGAAGATAACCAACTGATCGAGATGAAGTGGAACGAGAAGAACGCACAGTTTGTTCGTTACGCAGATTTCCGTGAAGACCCGATCATGAATCCACTCGGTACACCAAGTGGTAAGATCGAAATCTTCTCGAAAACCATTGAAGGTTATCAGTTGGAAGACTGTCCTCCACATCCAACGTGGATGGCACCAACCGAGTACACGGGTACTGCGAAAGATGGCGAGTTGCAGCTAATGACCGCGCACGCAGCGCATCGTCTACACAGCCAATTCAACTACGCGAAGATTCGCGAAGAGTACGCAATTGCAAACCGTGAACCTATTTGGATTCACCCTGAAGATGCGAAAGCGCGTGGTATTAAAACGGGCGATCTAGTTCGTGCGTTTAACAACCGTGGCCAAGTATTGGTTGGTGCAGAAGTGACTGACCGAATCAAGCAAGGTTCAGTGTGTATTCATGAAGGCGGTTGGCCGGATTTGGATCCTAAAACCGGCATTTGTAAGAACGGCGGTTGTAACGTGTTAACGTTGGATATTCCGACCTCTCGACTTGCAAACGGCTGTGCGGCGAACTCGGCACTGGTTCGTATTGAAAAATACACTGGCCCAGAATTAGAACTAACAGCGTTTGAACCACCAAGAAATGGCTAGAAAAAAGTAGCGATTGAAAGCAAGAAGCCAGCGAATCGCTGGCTTCTTTTTATCTAGTCATCGTTCACATTAGCGCGAAGCGAGAGAAACAAACGGCATCTGTTTCTTAATCTGAAATGTCGGGAGTAAAGTAAATACAATCGCGACAAACAAGACCGAGCCTATTAAATCTTCAGGGCGATGCATGCCCAGCCATAAGCGGCTATATGCGACGCTCATTCCCCACATCCACAATGACAGTGCAGAGATATAGCACTTGTTCTGTAAGAACAAACCACCAAAGAAAGCCAAACAAATCGAAACGAAAATCGTATGGCCGGATGGGAAAGAATAGTCTTTCTCGCCTTGCCAATGGCGCGTTCGCCAATCACTGACGTGTTCAGAAATCTGGTTAATTACGTTGGCTTGCTGCTTTGTATCCAACTGATAAAACGTTTCTGGTGTTTCAATCAATTGTTCTGCTGCGAGCAATTCCGTGTATGGGCGCGGGCTTTCTGTCATCAGTTTTAGCCCCGTTTTGCTGGCAAAGCCAATCACAAGTAACAACCCTAACATTGAGAGTTTTTGCATCCACTCAATGCGACTTGGTTTAAAGCGAAATAAAGAAAGCAGTAGTAGCGTTAACGTAATTAAAAAGCCTTTGCTACCAGCAGAATCTGTGAGCAAAGTAAAAGTAATACCCAGACTTTCAGGCACCTGTGAGGTGAGATCGTGATAAGAGCCAAACAGCGACATTGGGATGATGCCAAGAACAAACAAGGCGAGCATCATCAATCCATATTTTTTGGTTTTCATTGAGAGCGTTTTGTTTTTATTGAGAGTTATTAAACCACGTGAAAATAAGGGGCTTATCTTACGTTATCTGGCGTGAAAAACTTATCAACGCTTTGTCAATTTGACGAGAGAATGAAGGTTGAGTGATGAATTGATGACATTTATCCGGAGGGTAAAGGCGCTCATCCTTAAGCGTTGGGGTCTTAATCCATCAGAGAAAGTAAGTACTCTGCTGCTTTGGTTGGGTTTTCTGCATGACAAATGGCAGAAACCAAAGCCAAACCATGTACACCTGTCGCACTCAGAACAGGAATGTTGGTTTCGTTGATGCCACCAATAGCGACGATTGGTAAGGACGTAGTGTTCAGCGCCATTTTTAAACCTTCTATACCCCAGTGTTTTTTGGTGTTGGTTTTGGTTGGCGTAGCGAAGATGGCACTCAAGCCGATGTAATCAATCGGCAGAGAGTCGGCTTCTGCAAGCTGCTCTTCATTTTCGATAGATAAACCGAGAATTTTGTTTGGTCCAATCAATTCACGAGCAATGATTGCTGGCATGTCTGATTGCCCAAGGTGGACCCCATCAGCATCGACAGCCAGTGCGACATCTACGCGGTCATTGATGATCAAAGGCACATCGGTATCTTTAAGGATGTCTTTCACGGCTTGAGCTCGTTCGATAAACGCACGTACATCACCGTGTTTTTCGCGGACTTGTACCATAGTCACGCCACCTTCCACCGCTTTTCTCACAACACGCTTTAGTGTGGCTAAATCTTGTTGGTCATCGGTGACCAAATATAAACGATAGGCGTTCATTGGGTTTCCTTTAAGCCTCTCATTGAAAGAGGATTGAGAGGCTAGTGTTAAAAGAGATAAAAGCTTATTGCACGTGCAGTTTGAGGCGCTTCGCCAATGTTTCTTCATCCAACTGGTAAAGCTCATCCAACAGGTTCATTTGCAGGCTACCTGGACCACGAGCTTGTTCCGCTGCAATCTCGCCAACAACACCTAATACCGCTGCTGCTGCGAGACCAGTGTCATCACCAACGGCAGCAAAAGCGCCCGTTAGTGCCGTGAGCGTACAGCCCATTCCTGTTACGTATGGCATCATCTCGTGACCATTGTTTAGTTGCACGGTTTGCCCTTTCGTGACGATGTAATCGGTCTCGCCAGAAATCACCACGCTTGCATCATACTCTGTGACTAAGAAGTTGGCTGCACCAAGTGCCGCGTCGCTGCTGTCTAACGCATCGACGCCTTTGCTTTGTGCTTGCTCACCAGCGAGAGCAATGATTTCTGAAGCGTTACCTCGGATGATGAGTTTGTCTGCAAGGCGTGCGATTTCACGTGATGTCTCTGTACGTAGTGAGCTTGCTCCGCAACCGACTGGGTCGAGTATAACGATTTTACCATTGGCATTGGCTTGCTCTACGGCATAGCTCATACGAGGTGTCCAAACGCTGTCTAGGGTTCCAATGTTGATAACCAATGCGCCAGCGAACGACATCATCTCTGCCATTTCCTGCTTGGAGTGCGCCATGATTGGAGAAGCGCCGATAGCCAATAGCGCGTTTGCCGTGTTGTTCATCACCACGTAGTTAGTGATGTTGACGACTAATGGCTTTTGCTGGCGTACTGCGGTTAATGCTTGGGTGATTTGTTCAATTAACATGAGACTCTCCGATTAATCTTGCTGAGCATTCAGACCTTGTTGCCAGAATGCTACTTCCATACGCGTTGCAGTTTTGAATACCTGAATCAGGTTTTGACCACGCTGGCTATTGATGTCGATTTCCGCCAATAACTGGTTAAAGTGTTCTGCACCTTTTGCGACACCAGATTGGAACTCCTCACCACCGTATAGATTAATCCAACTTGCGTATGGATTGCCTTCGATTACTGTCTTTTCATCTTCAATCAGCATCTTACCGATAACGGCATAACCGATAGAGCATGGCGCTAGTGCCGCGTATAGATCAACAAGATCGCCCGTCATGCCAGCATCCAATACATAACGGGTGTAAGCTACTGTGCCGAAATCTTCTGGCTCGTTTTCTAAGTCGGATTCCGTCAGTCCCCATTGCTCACAGTAAGTCACGTGGTGGGCGATTTCAGAATCGAGCAATGCATGGACGCTTGGGAGAGCGCGGCGCATGTCATCCAAAGTACGCGCTTTGTAGATCGCTAATGCGTAAGCTCGTGCGTACTGTTTTAGGAACAGAAAATCCTGTTTTAGGTAATGCAGAAAACAAGGTTGAGCCAGAGTGCCTTGCGCCAATTGCAGCACGAAAGCATGCTCAGTGTATTCTTGCCAATCTTGGTGGCAAGCGTCGATCAAGTCTTGGTATTTCATTATGGGTATCTCGTTATCAAAAGACCTTAGGCTTTGAGCCTAAGGTCAGTAGAATTAGTCAAAGCTCGGTACGTAATCTTTCGCTTTTGGTAGTGTTTCGATGATTTTTTGTGAATACATGAATTCGGCATAATCATCGTAGCGTTTCAGATCTACTGCAGATGGACGAAGAGCGAAACGAGTTAGCGTGTCGTTCCAAGCGCGTTGGTTAAGCTCGTTGTTGAGCGTGTCTGGTGAATAAGCCACGAACTCTTTCCACGACTCTTTTGGATGGTTAACGATGTAAGTGGTCGCTTGCTCTAGTGCTTTGTTGAATGCCTTGATGGCTTCTTTGTCGTAGTTTTTTGCATTGGCTACGAAGACTAACTCGTCATACGCTGGCACGCCGTGTTCTTCAGGGAAGAAGGCCTTAGCTTTATAACCTTCTAGTGCCAGTTGGTTGGTTTCGAAGTTACGTAGACCGCCCCAAATCGCATCCACCTTGCCAGACGCAAGAGACGAAGACAGCGCCCAACCTACGTTGATGATTTGTACGTCAGAAAACTTCACGTTTTCTTGCGCTAGCATGGTGCCGATTGTCGCTTCTTCGTTGCCTGCGATCGCAATACCGATCTTCTTGCCTTTCAAGTCGCCAAGGTTTTCATTCTTACCGTTATCCAGCACCATCAACGTGTTGAGTGGCGTAGCAATCAAAGTCGCAGAGCGGATTAGTGGCAAACCCGCCGCGACATCGATAGTTAGGCTTGGTTGGTAAGAAATCGCCATGTCGACTTTACCCGCCGCGACCAACTTAGGTGGCGTGCTTGGATCTGCCGGCTCTTGAATGTTGACCTTCAAACCTTGTTCTTTGAAGTAACCGCGCTCTTTGGCAATCACGATAGGACCATGGTTTGGATTGACGAACCAATCCAACATCAGTGTCATCTCTTTTTCAGCGGCAAGCACGTTGGTTGATACCACTGAAGCGAGTAGAGCAGCAGCGCTCATAAGTTTGTTTTTATTCACGGGGTTCTTCCTTTTCTTTCCCAATTTCCTTTGGTTATTTTCGGCAATTACTTGCTTTCCCAAGGGATGGCTTTTTTCAATAATTTATCGGTGATGAAGTAGAGTGAGATAGACAGCACGGCGAGGATAAACAGCGCTGCAAACATCTCATCAATGATCATTCGAGCGTTAGCTTGGAGCATCAGATAACCCAAGCCTTCACTTGAACCTACCCACTCACCGACCACTGCTCCAATTGGCGCAATAACGACGGCAACACGAATACCTGAAGCTAAAGTTGGTAGTGCGGCTGGCAATTGAATATGACGAAGTAGCTGCCATTTCGACGCGCCCATGGTCTTGGCAAGATCGAGGTAACCTGTTGGTGTATTGCGCAAACCGTCATAGCAACATGTCGTGACGGGGAAAAAGATGATGATCGCCGCCATGACAACTTTCGATGCAATGCCGTAACCAAGCCAAAGCATGAGCACTGGCGCGATGGCGAACACAGGGATCGCTTGGCTAGCAATCAGAATGGGCAGTAACCAACGCTTGAGCGGCTCGAACATCAGCATTTGCAATGCGAACAGCAAACCCATTGATAATCCAAGCGCCAAGCCAAGTAAAATCTCTTGCGCGGTAACCCAAGTATGTTTGAGCAGGACATCGTAACGAGTGACCAATCTATCCAGCACTTCAATTGGTGAAGGTAAGATGAAGCTTGGCATATCGAATATCACCACGACCAACTGCCACAATCCCAAGATCACCGCAGTGCTGATGACCAAGCGCAGAGCCGGATGTGTCACGCTTTCTTTTTTACCAATACGTGCCGAAACGGAGTTGTACTGAGTCATATCACTCATAGTCTTTCTCCAATTGGTCCAAAATCGCTTGTTGTAGCGCCGCGCATTCTCCATCGAGAACTCGTGGAGGCGTAGAACCCGGAACAACCAAGTGCTGAGCTTGCGCAGGTGAGCCTTGCAATACATAGAGTTGATGAGCTAATCGCACCGCTTCTTGTGGGTCGTGGGTAATCAGAACAACCGTCTTATCTTTCAATAATTCGGCAGACAAGGTTTGCAACTTATGGCGAGTAACCGCGTCCAGCGCAGAGAAGGGCTCATCCATCAGAACCAGAGGCTTGTCTTGCATCAGAGTACGAGCAAGGGCAACACGCTGTCTCATACCGCCAGAGAGCTGAGCTGGCTTAGCATCCGCGTAATCGGCGAGTCCCACTTGGCTGAGTAAAGTCAGTGCACGTTGTCTATTTTGCTCTGGTGCTTGCTCTTGAGAAAATCGAGAACTGAGGCAGACGTTGTCTAACACATTCAACCACGGTAGCAATAAATCCTGTTGAGCCATGTAAGCGATACGGTCATGCAGTGCAGCGCCATCGGTTGTGATGAGTTCGCCATGCCAGTCAACTTGGTCATCCAGTAGGCCAGCTAAGTAACGCAATATTGTGGTTTTCCCGCAGCCACTTCGTCCGAGTAATACCGTCCATTTACCGACGGGAATGGTCATGTTCATTCCTGCTAAAGTCGGTGTTTGGCTATCTTTGTATCGCAGGCTAGCATCGGAAAGCTGAATGCCAATCGCGTTAGCGAACATAGGTATGACCCGCAAAGAAGTGATTCACAGGGCCGTGACCTTTACCGACATCCAATTCATCAGCGTGTGCGATAGCTTGGCTGATGTACTGCTTACCAAGGTGCACCGCTTTGTGTAGGTTGTTGCCTTGGCTAAGGTAAGACGCAATGGCGGAAGACAGTGTACAGCCCGTACCGTGTGTGTTTTTGGTCGGAAAACGCTTGGCGCTGATTAACTCGGCACAGTCTTGCATGATCAGCAGATCGTTGCTGTTTTCATTTTCTTCAAGATGACCGCCTTTGAGCAGAATAGCTTTGGCACCAAGTGCACGAAGGTCGGTAATCATATCGTTCATTTCAGATTCTGATTGAGGCACTGGCTTACCCGTCAATGCTGCACCTTCTGGCAGGTTAGGAGTGATGATGTCTGCCAGTGGAATTAGTTCTTCTTTTAATGTGCTGATTGCTGATTGCTCAAGTAGCAAATCGCCGCTGGTGGCGACCATGACGGGATCAATCACAAGATGTTTAGGTTGGTATTGCTTAATCTTGTTAGCAACGACTTTAATGATGTTCGAATCCGCCAGCATGCCGACTTTTACCGCCACAATATTGAGATCGGTAAACACTGCATCGAGTTGGCTTTCAACGTGATCAAGAGGAATAGGGAAAATCGCAGAAACGCCTTGCGTGTTTTGTGAGGTGATGGCGGTAATCACTGAGCAGGCAAAGCTGCCAGTTGCGGACATCGCTTTGATATCGGCTTGGATGCCTGCGCCGCCGCCGCTGTCGGAGCCTGCGATGGTTAAGACAACAGGGGTAGGCAAGGCTGGCGTTTGATGTGAATGAGGTTGTGATTGCTGCGTCATGGTCGCTCCTACTACAAGACGTATAGGAACTGACTTTGACCGTTGCAGATAGATCGATTTTTCGACCGCTATCGCTTACCTAAGAGGGGCGACGAAAGGCAAAGTGTGCATAGTTCCCTACGTCAGTGCTAACTGAATCAGGTTCAACGGGTCTCGAATTTCGATCTCAGCCAACACTTGTCGTGTGGCCCCCCGACTATTTCGTTCGGATGATAGCAGGACCATTGCGGAAGGGATACGTTTTTTGAGCGTAATTATAATGAGTATTCAATTATGCGAGGTGAGTGATAAAGTAAGCACCTAAATGGTTTGCTGGGTGGAATTTACTAGTGCAACGCTCTGGTGAATGAGCAGAACCTGGAATATTTAATAAATAATCGTGGTCTCGTTAAGCAAGGATTAGCACAAAACAAGGTTAAAAAACTGTTAAAATTTAACGTGTTGCCAATTTAACTTTGTTGAACTTTTTCACAGTTAATTAGGAAGGCTAAGACGATCATCGAGCAAGGAGACTTCATGCTTAATTCTGTAACAGCGAAGTCAGTGATCGATCATGCTCTCTTTTTGGGGGCTGATTTCGCTGAACTATTCGTTGAACATCACCAAACCAACACTGTCCAGATCGCATCTGGTGAAGTGGATAAGGTTAACTCGGGTATCGATTTTGGTATCGGTATTCGTCTTTTTTTCGGTCATAAGGTGCTTTACGGTTACACCAACAGCACAGATGAAGCCGAACTAAAGCGCGTAACCTCGCTGCTTGCTGCAAAAGACAAGCGTGAGCAAATCGCGTCAGCGGGTTCTTTGAATTTGAACCGCTACCCAATCCAACATGGTTGCCGCATGCCGCTAAGTAAGGATGCTAACCTAGATTCAAAAATCGCGTTTCTATTGAAAGTTGACCAAGCCGCACGTGCTGAGAGTGAGCATATCAGCCAGTTTATTGGCAGCGTTCTTCAGCGCGAGCAACAAGTGTCTATCTTCAACTCAGAAGGTCTACACGTTGACGATACTCGCCACTACATTCGTGTTGCTGGTAACACTGTCGCGCAAAAAGGTAATGAGCAGTCTTCTGGTATGGAAGGTCCTGGCGCTCTTGCTGGTTGGGAATTCAGTGAACAGCTTGATGCCAAAGAGCTAGGTCAAACTATCGCGCAGCAAGCGTTAGTAAAACTTGGCGCGGATGCTTGTCCATCGGGTGAAATGCCGGTGGTGATTGGTAACGGCTTTGGCGGCGTTATCTTCCATGAAGCATGTGGTCACTTGCTAGAAACCACTTCAGTTGCGAAGAAAGCATCAGTATTCCACGACAAGATGGGCGAAATGGTTGCTCACACCGCGGTGAATGCAGTCGATGATGGCACCATGACCAACGAATGGGGCTCGATTCATGTTGATGACGAAGGCATGAAGACTCAGCGTACCCAATTGATCAAAGACGGTAAGCTAACCAGCTTTATGGTCGATAAAATGGGTGGCATGAAGACAGGTTACGAACCTACGGGTTCTGGTCGTCGTCAAAACTACAAGTTCGCACCAACCTCGCGTATGCGTAATACCTTTATCGAAGAGGGCGAGCATTCACTTGATGACATGCTGGCAGGCATCGAGCGTGGTATCTATGCGAAGAAGATGGGCGGTGGCTCGGTTCAACCGGGTACGGGTGAGTTTAACTTTGCTGTTCGTGAAGCTTATCTCATTGAAAATGGCAAAATCACCAAGCCTCTGAAAACAGCAACGCTGATCAGCACGGGTCCAAAAGTGTTGAAAGAAATCAGCATGGTCGGCAAAGACATGGCACTTGCGCCGGGCATGTGTGGTTCCGTAAGTGGTTCAGTACCAACAACAGTCGGTCAGCCAACACTGAAAGTCGATAACATTCTGGTAGGAGGCGGTAACTAATGAGCCAAGAACAACAACTTCTTAATGCGGTTGATTACGTCCTATCAGAAGCAAAACGCCAAGGTGCAGAAGCGGACGTCATTGTAAACCGCAACAGCAGCTTTTCTCTGAAAGCGAACCAAGGAAAGCTGGATGAGTACAAAGTAAGCTCAAGCCAAGTGCTGGGTGTTCGTGTTGTGAAAGATGCGCGTGTTGCAACGAGCTATTCTGAGTCGTTAGAACAACCAAGCTTAGATTTGATGCTGACTAATGCACTGCAAAGCGCTCGTTTTTCCAAGCAAGATGAACATCAGACCATTAGTTGTGTGAACAGCCAAATCACGACTGACGTGGCTGAGATTGCTCAAGAAGACACAACTTCGGTTGATGAAAAAATTGAACTGTCTCTCGCACTTGAGCAAGGCGTAGTGGCTCTGCCTCACGCTTCTAGCGCACCATACAATGGTTACAGTGACGGTGAAACTCAGCTCATCATCGCGAATACTCAAGGTACGTTATGTCAACATTTCGAGCGATCGTTCACTTGTTACGCGTATACCTTGTTTGAAAAAGACGGCAAACAGTCGATGGCGGGAAGAATGTCGCTAGGTCGCCGTTTTGATGAGTTGGCTCCAGCTTATTGTATAGAAGGCGGTTACAAGCTTGCTCGTGATCTTCTTGAAGGTGTACCGGTTGCGACGGGTAACTACCCCGCTATTTTCCACATCAATGCGCTGGCAAGTTTATTCGGTGCTTTCGGCAGTGCTTTCTCTGGCGTAAGCGCGATGAAAGGCATTACGCCACTGGGTGATAAGCTTGGTCAACGTGTTGCGAGTGATTTAATTACCTTTACTGATACGGCTTACATGCCAAATGGTATGGCAATCGCAAGTTTTGATAGTGAAGGCTTTGCTACTCAAGACAATGTGATGATTGCTAATGGCCAACTGAATACGCTATTGCACAATAGCCAAACAGCGAATTATTTGGGTGCAGTGTCGACGGCAAGTGCCGCTCGCGGTGCAAAATCGAGCTTAGACGTATCAGCGAATCACAAAGTGATTGCGACAGGCAACAGCAGTGCATCAGAAGTAAAAGCGGGAGAGTACCTAGAGTTAGTCGAGCTTCAAGGTGTCCATTCTGGTGCGGATGCAGTGAGTGGTGATTTCTCATTTGGTGCGAGTGGCTTCTTGTGCCGTGATGGAGAGCGCGTTCAACCAGTTCGTGGGATCACGGTAGCGGGTAACTTCTACAAGATGCTGCAAGAAGTTGAGGCAGTGGGTGATACTCAGTTAATTAACGATAGCCGAACTTTCTTCTCGCCAGACGTTCGTTTTGCTCGTTTGAGCATTGGTGGTAAGTAAACTTAGCATCCCTATAGAAACAAAAAAGAGGACTCAATGGAGTCCTCTTTCATTGTCTAGCAACGTGTGCGTGAATAACTAGAATTCGCGTATGTCCAACTCATTGTGGATCAATACCACACACTGAGAAGCGAAAAGCATCTTAGGACCTAAGCTGATCTTCTCTGTGCCAAGGCGCTTTAAGCTGTTAAAAGACTTTTTCGGCATCGGTATATGGTCAGTTAGCAAGAAACATGGATTTTCACCAATTTCTGCATCACGAACAAATTCGCCTTTCTTATCCAACATATATAGTTGGTGATCTTCTGCCAGCTCTTGTACTAGGCGTTCAAAGCTCACTGTACGAACGGTAATACCAGGTTCGACTTCACGAAGTTGCTCTTTACCCATACCAACCGAAGCATCCAAAGCGCGAGCCACTGCTGCAATCAAGGTTGACTCATGGAAGCCGCCAATGTTGGTGATGTCGTTGGAGCGAATAGTAATGGTGCGTGAGAAGTCTTTTGTGCTTTCCAAAACCAAGTGAACAACCACATCTTCACGGTGTGATTGAGCAACGAACATAGTGTTCATCATGGTATGAGCAAGAATCTCTGTATGCGCTTCATTACCAACACCTTCTAACAGTGCTTTGCTGGTGGTTGGCGCCGCGCGAGCTCGTAAAACAAAAGAGCGCATGAATTTAGCCTCTATATAGGAAGAGTGAATGCGCGGAAGTATATACCCAAGCAGGGAAGGGATGCGAGTTTAATAGCAAATGTGAACTTACTTACAAAGCTTCGATTGTCGTGCGGAGTGCGCTGGTTAAAATAGAGGTAACCTGTTAGGAGCGGTATATGGAAATCAAACAGATAAATAAAGACATTTATAAAAAGAAAGTAAACCTTGTGATTGGCGGTTTTGTTGCGTTGCTCGCCATCTCCTCTCTTGCCTTTAGTACCTTGTTGATTGTTTTGTTTGGCAACACTGAAGTCGTACCAGAACAATCAACGGGCAATTTCCATTGGAATTTGATTGGTGTCGTTCTCGCAGTTGCAACTTCCCTCTCTTTATTGAATCACATTAAAACTCGACCATACATGGAAGAAGTGCTGTACGTTTGGAAACTCAAGCAACTGCACAACAAAATCTTTCGTAAACTAAAAAGCATTAAAGCAGCCGCGAGCAATGACGATGTAAAAGCGCTCACTACGCTTAAGTTCTATTACACCACGCAACGCCAAGTGTTTGAGCTAGACAACAACACATTAACGATGAGCAGTGTAAATAAAGAACTAGAGGCTATCGAGCAAATCGAAGCGGCGCAATCACTGAGTCTCGATATCACAGGCTTTGAAGAGTCTTGGATAGACACATATTGATTGCCTATTTGCTACTTGAAGTTAACAACTGAGTGCTAAAAATAAGCGTTTGAGTGAGATTTAATCATTCGACGCTTTTTTTTGAATTTTTTTCTGAAAAGGGGTTGCTAAGAAAAATCATCTCCCTATAATGCGCCTCCGTTGTCAGGGCAAAGCGGAAACGCAAAAGCGGTTGGCAAGAAGGCGAAAGAAAACTTCTAAAAATTAATTTAAAAAAGTGTTTGACACTGAAAATTAATTCCTTAGAATACGCCTCCGCTTCGATAGCAAAGCTTACGAAGCAAGCTCTTTAACAATATAGACCTATCAATCTGTGTGGGCACTCGTTGATGATAATCCAAATAGTTTCTTCGGAAACAATTTAGGTTTCAATGATACGAAGTGACCATTGAATCTTCGGATTCAGCACAGTCAATTCAAACATTACTTTATGTAATGTTCAGTATTCATTGA
>NZ_JAWOUS010000032.1:0-25944 GCF_033339495.1 Vibrio sp. 2134-1 | reverse complement strand
TTCAGGTAAAGGCAGAGGGTCTGGATATCCCTGTCATTCATGACCTTCAATGCCTGTTGTCTGACTACTGAGAAGGGTTGATTATCATCAATGTTCTCATCCACAAACAGATGCAGTAACTCTGCCGCTTTCGTGACATTGTCCGCGGCTGACTGCCAGGACAGGAACACTGCTTGTTGTGCAAAGGTGTTGGCAGCTTCTTGTTGCTTGCGGATATGGTAAATGAACCCATCAGTTAACCGTTCCAGTGCCAGTTGTATCCGCTCTGTCAGGTGACATAGCAACCATAGATGCTGCTGTGCGCGTTTGAATCGTTTGAGTTTACTACCGTAATAGTTGATGAGCTCACCGAAGTGTTGTCGATTTTTAAGAGACAGATTAAGCCCATCGATAACGCCATTGATTTGCGTGCGCCATGGCGCTAACTGATGATAAAGGGCAAGCTCTTTTTTAAGTTCAGGTACGGTCAGACTTTTTGCACCGCCTCTGAGCTGGTTCAGGCTTAGTCCGTCATCAATGGCTGTTATGCTGTCCAGAAAGACGTGAAGTTCAGGACTGGTGAGTTGATTAAGTTGGTGCGCCAGGTCTTTTCTGACCTGCTGCATCGCTCTGCTTATCAGTCTCTGGAGTACGGTGTACCTAGGGATAGCAATGCTGTGACTGGTTAGGAATTCAATAGCAGTATCAAAGAGGTAACGCGGCTCCAGCCAGGCATTGCCCACCTGAACAAGGTGGTCGAAAAGAGAATTGAAGTGCTGACTTTCGTCCCATTTGTGATAACCAGCAAGGTCTAATACTTTTGCGTAGAGTCGATCTTTTTGTTTTTGTGAGGGAGTGAATGGTCTGAGCCCCTTGCCGCCAAGCAGCTCTTTACTGATGAACATTAAATCCTTAGAAACCTGCGAGTAAGCGATATCTAGGATGACGGGCTTTGATTTGAAGTATCCCAAAATCGCGACAAAGTAACATCTATGAGCTCTGAGACGAATTGACCGAAAAACTGCCAATTCCGCATCGTTCAGAGAAAAGTACAGACATTGTTCTTCGATTGAAAAAATGGGTGGGGAATAAAGATCTGCCTGTTCTGCTCTCGTGAGAATAGTAATTTCGTTTTTGATGGCCATATCAGGGCTGTTCCGTATTAAATGTACGATATTTACCTAATTTGCCACACTTATAAGTAGTAACCCACCTCCGCAGCCATTTATTGGTGTGGTCTACAGAGGATTATGTCTTTTTAGAGGGGAAAATCCCTAGAACCCCGTGATGGTCGGCGCGCCGTAGCTCTTCTGCAGCACGACGTTGCGGCCCTTCGGGCCGAGGGTCGCCTTCACGGCGTTGGCGAGCACGTTGACGCCGCGCACCATCTTGGAGCGCGCGTCTTCGCCGAAACGAATGTCCTTGGCAGCCATTGCGAATTACCTCGAAAAATTATTCGGATGAGAAATGTGTGGGAGCGACGCGCGATCAGCCGAGGATCGCGAACAGGTCGTCTTCCTTCACCACCAGCAGCTCGACGCCGTCCAGCTTCACTTCGGTGCCGCTGTACTTGCCGAACAGCACCTTGTCGCCGACCTTGACCTGCGGCGCGCGGACCTGGCCGTTGTCCAGCACCTTGCCGGTGCCGACGGCGACGACTTCGCCCTTGATCGGCTTCTCGGTGGCCGAATCCGGGATCACGATCCCGCCGGCGGACAGCTTCTCTTCTTCCATGCGCTTGATGACCACGCGGTCGTGCAGCGGCTTGATATTGGACATGGCAACCTCGGTAAATGGTTGATTGACGTGGAAAAACCCGGCGATTTTAGCAGTCGCGCGAAGCGAGTGCCAAACCGCGGACAACAGAACCGGGCGAACCCGGCATGCCACCGAGATGGGGCGGGCCCGCCGACTTTCAAGGGCCGCACGCGGATGTCCGCCAGGCCCGCCGGATCGGGGCAGCCGCTACCCTATGCCGGTGAGCGCCCTGATCTGCTTCTGCACCTGTCCCGACGCCGACAGCGCCGAGCGCATCGCCACCGCGCTGGTGGCCGAGCGCCTGGCCGCCTGCGTCAACCTCCTGCCCGGCCTGCGTTCGGTCTATCGCTGGCAACGCAAGGTCGAGGCCGCGGCCGAGGTCCTGCTGCTGGTCAAGACCAGTGCCGAGGCCTACCCCGCCCTGCAGGAACGCCTGCGCCAACTGCATCCCTACGAACTCCCGGAGCTGCTCGCGGTCGAAGCCGCGTCCGGCCTGCCCGAATACCTGCAATGGCTGGCCGCCGAGAGCCGACCGGTAAACTGAGCCAATGACCGCATCCACGATCCGCCTGCGCCGCTGGCTGGCCGGGCTCGCCCTGCTGCTTGCGCTGCCCGCGACCTCGGCCGTCGCCCAGGACTTCGAACTGCCGCCGGTCGACGAGGTCTTCGTCCTGTCCGCGCAGGCCACCGCGCCGGACCGCATCGAGGTGCGCTGGCGGATCGCCGACGGCTATTACCTGTACCGGCACCGCACCTCGGTCAAGGCCGATGCCGCCTTCACCGGCGCGACCATGGCGCTGCCGAAGGGCAAGGCCTACCGCGACGAATTCTTCGGCGACGTCGAAACCTACCGCAAGGAATTGCTCGGCACCCTCACCGGCACGCCCGCGGCCGGCGCGAGCGCGACCACCCTGACCGTGAAGTACCAGGGCTGCGCCGATGCCGGCGTGTGCTACCCGCCGCAGACCCGCACCCTGAAGGTCGCGTTGCCGGGCGAAGCGGGCGCTGGCGGCTTCGGCTGTAAGGCGCGCGGGCTGCATGATTATGTCGTCAAGAACGGCTCTGCCGATCATCCCAACGCCGAGGTGAAATTCGCACTGGGTGATGTGGTCAACACCATGATCGGCTGCACTAATGGTGAAACGATCATGCTGTGCCACGACACCTCGCTGCCGCGCCCCTATTCTCTCGGCTTTCGGGTGCAAGGCACCGAGGGGCTGTGGATGGACGTCAACAAGTCGATCTATCTGGAGGGCAAGAGCCCACAGCCGCACCGCTGGGAGCCTGCCGAGGGCTGGTTTGCGAAATACGATCACCCGCTATGGAAACGCTACGCCGATCTGGCGGCAGGGGCCGGGCATGGCGGGATGGACTGGTTCGTGATCCACGCTTTTGTCGAGGCGCTGAAGGCCAAGGCCCCGATGCCAATCGACATTTACGACGCGCTGGCCTGGAGCGCGATCACGCCTCTGTCGGAACAATCGATTGCTGAGGGCAATCGCACGTTAGATTTTCCCGACTTCACCCGAGGGCAGTGGCGCACCCGCAAGCCGATCTTTGCGCTGAACGACGCCTATTGATCGACGCGATTTAGGCCAAGCGCACCGCAAAGGCGAAATTGGTAATCTTGTCGGTATCCTTGACGCCCGGCGCGCTTTCGACGCCGCTGGAGGTATCGACCAGCGGCGCTCCGGTGCGCGCAATCGCCTCGGCAACATTCGTCGGATTTAGCCCGCCTGCCAGCCCCCACGGCAAGGCACCGCGATATCCGGCCAGCAGCGACCAGTCGAACGCCAACCCCATGCCGCCGGGCAGCGCGCCTTTGGGGGTCTTGGCGTCGAACAAGATCAAGTCCGCCGCCCCGGCATAGGCTGCGGCGCGTGCGACATCGCTGGCGCTGGCGACGGGCAGCGCCTTCCACACCGGCTTGCCAAACCGCGCGCGCAACTGGGCCACGCGTTCGGGCGATTCCGAACCGTGCAGCTGCAGCGCGTTCAGCTTGGCTGCCACCAGTGCGTCGGCGATGACAGCATCATCCGCATCGACGAACAAACCGACCATGGCGATCTGGCCAGCTGCGCGCGATGTCAAAGCGCCCGCGACATTCGACGTAACCGCACGGGGCGACGCTGGATAGAACACCAACCCGGCATAGTCCGCCCGCGCCGCGATGGTCGCATCGAGCGCCTCGGGTGTGCTGATCCCGCAAATCTTGATTTTCGCGGGCATGCGGTCAGTCGGGGTTCTGGATCAGCCGCACCAGCGTGCAGTCGGGATCGATCAGGTAGCCGATCCTCAGGCCGCTCGCCTCCAGTTGCGGAGCTTTGAAGCGCGGCCAGCCGGTGCTTTTTTCCTCGGCTCCCGCCGCGTTCACCAATGCCACCATGGCATCGAGATCATCCAACCGCAGGCAACAGCCGAACGAGCTCGTAGCTGGGTCGAGGTCAGGATAGGGGAAGAATTCGAGCTGCAAACCGCCGCGCTGCAGGATCATCCAGCCGCGATCCTTCCAACTCGTCGCAAAGCCCAGCTTCGCATAAAACGCCTCTGTCACATCGAAATCGCGCGATGGCAGATTGGGGGTGACGTGGTCAGCCATGGCTCAGCGCAGCTTGTCGGCCATGCGGGCCGTATGAGTGATTGCGGCGCGGCTATCGGGGGCGGAATGGCTCATCACGATCATGCTGGCCTTGGGGAACGCCGCACCAAACGCGCGCGCTGACGCGGCGTAGTGCTCAGTGTCGGCATCACCGAGATTGCCGAGCGACTTGGCCTTGCTGTCCTTGATCAGGCAGCCACCAAAAGCGATGTCGGTGCCGTCGATCCCAACGGTGATATTGTCACTGGTGTGGCCGGGGCCGGGGTAAAATACCTTGAGCGGGCCAAAGTTGGGCGCGGTTGCTGGTTCGACCCAGCCATTGGCGGCGAAAGTCAGGCTGTGTTGCGCCGCAACCATCCCCTCTTGCGGGGCAAGCTGGTTCGACAACGCATTGGCATAAGTCGCAATCCCCGCCGCATGCAGCGCGTCCATACCGCCCATCTTGTCCTGATGCGCGTGAGTCACCACCGCCAGCGCGACCGGCAGGTTGATCTCCTGCTTGATCCAGTTGAGGATCTGGGCGGTCTGGTCATCGGTCCAGGCGGTATCGACCACCAGCACGCGGCCGCCATCCCTGACGATCAAACCGTTGGAAGCGACTGCCCCGAAACCCGGCATGTCGAGATAGGAAGTGTGCTGCCAGACATTCGGTGCGAGCTGGCGGAAAACCAGATCGCCAAACCGTTGGTCGCCAGTTTCCATTTGCTGGCCAATCGTCGGGCGGATTTCACCGGGCATGCACCCGCTCAGCATCAATGCAGCGGCTAATGCGGTGCTCAGCTTCGCGACCGGGTGCATAATATTGGGCAATTCCATCAAGTTTTCCTTTTATTCAGCATTAAAAACCCCGCAAATGCGAGGCCTAGTAAATAGATGATCTTAATTTGGTTCACTGTAGCAAAAATATGGGGCGAATTCAAACATGAGGTGCGACAGTTTCAAAAGCCATATGATAATCAACAAGCTGAGCAAATTTCTCTAATGGTGTAAGCCAATCTAAGGAAGGTGAGAACAAGTACCCTCCACAACAAAACTGAAAATTTTAGTCGATTTAATTCAAATGCTTACAAAGGCGTATTTTTGTACTTGGTGACTTATTCGCACCTTCCCTAACGCTCTGGTTCTGAAATCCATCCCTGTCGGTGTTGCTTATGCAGTCTGGTCGGGACTCGGCGTCGTCATAATTACAGCCATTGCCTGGTTGCTTCATGGGCAAAAGCTTGATGCGTGGGGCTTTGTAGGTATGGGGCTCATAATTGCTGCCTTTTTGCTCGCCCGATCCCCATCGTGGAAGTCGCTGCGGAGGCCGACGCCATGGTGACGGTGTTCGGCATTCTGAATCTCACCGAGGACTCCTTCTTCGATGAGAGCCGGCGGCTAGACCCCGCCGGCGCTGTCACCGCGGCGATCGAAATGCTGCGAGTCGGATCAGACGTCGTGGATGTCGGACCGGCCGCCAGCCATCCGGACGCGAGGCCTGTATCGCCGGCCGATGAGATCAGACGTATTGCGCCGCTCTTAGACGCCCTGTCCGATCAGATGCACCGTGTTTCAATCGACAGCTTCCAACCGGAAACCCAGCGCTATGCGCTCAAGCGCGGCGTGGGCTACCTGAACGATATCCAAGGATTTCCTGACCCTGCGCTCTATCCCGATATTGCTGAGGCGGACTGCAGGCTGGTGGTTATGCACTCAGCGCAGCGGGATGGCATCGCCACCCGCACCGGTCACCTTCGACCCGAAGACGCGCTCGACGAGATTGTGCGGTTCTTCGAGGCGCGGGTTTCCGCCTTGCGACGGAGCGGGGTCGCTGCCGACCGGCTCATCCTCGATCCGGGGATGGGATTTTTCTTGAGCCCCGCACCGGAAACATCGCTGCACGTGCTGTCGAACCTTCAAAAGCTGAAGTCGGCGTTGGGGCTTCCGCTATTGGTCTCGGTGTCGCGGAAATCCTTCTTGGGCGCCACCGTTGGCCTTCCTGTAAAGGATCTGGGTCCAGCGAGCCTTGCGGCGGAACTTCACGCGATCGGCAATGGCGCTGACTACGTCCGCACCCACGCGCCTGGAGATCTGCGAAGCGCAATCACCTTCTCGGAAACCCTCGCGAAATTTCGCAGTCGCGACGCCAGAGACCGAGGGTTAGATCATGCCTAGCATTCACCTTCCGGCCGCCCGCTAGCGGACCCTGGTCAGGTTCCGCGAAGGTGGGCGCAGACATGCTGGGCTCGTCAGGATCAAACTGCACTATGAGGCGGCGGTTCATACCGCGCCAGGGGAGCGAATGGACAGCGAGGAGCCTCCGAACGTTCGGGTCGCCTGCTCGGGTGATATCGACGAGGTTGTGCGGCTGATGCACGACGCTGCGGCGTGGATGTCCGCCAAGGGAACGCCCGCCTGGGACGTCGCGCGGATCGACCGGACATTCGCGGAGACCTTCGTCCTGAGATCCGAGCTCCTAGGGATCGCCTCAGAAAACGGAATCTATGGTCACTCCCGTTTTTGCAACACCGATTTTGACGACAAGTTGGCTTGCTTGAATCTATCCGGCGTCTGAATGGGATTTTATTCCCGCGCCTCGATGAGTTCCGCGCCTGATGAACCTCCAGAAAATATACGGCTTCAATGAGCCTTTCCGTTTTACAGGTTCCTCAACAGGCCGGTGGGCCGTTAGTATCATCAATATCAGTATTCGCAAAACCAGATGAATGATTGTTTAAACTGGTGTATTTCTGCCTTTATGCTTCGTAAGTTTGCTGTCGCGCCGTCAGTGCCCAGGCTATTCTGGCCAGCTTGTTTGCCAGAGCACAGGTGACGACAAAGTTGCTTTTCCGACACAACAACTCCCTGACCCAGTCGGCCAACTTGCCAGACTGGTGTTCCAGTTTTTGTATGAATACCCTGGCACACTGAACCAACAAAGTTCGGATCTTTTTGTTGCCCCGCTTGCTAATCCCTAACAATGTCGTCCGACCTCCCGTGCTGTACTGTCGGGGTACCAGCCCTGTTGCCGCCGCAAAGTCACGGCTGCTGGCGTACTGCTTCCCGTCGCCAATCTCAGTTGAAATAGTACTGGCAGTCAGCGTTCCAACGCAGGGAATACTCAGCAAGCGCTGTCCAACCTCATCTTCGTCCAACTTTCGTTTCAACTGAGATTCCAGATCTTTAATCTGCTCAACAAGATAGTGATAATGCTGTTGTAATTTCAGCAGTAACTGGCTGAGATAAAGAGGCAAACTACTGTCCTCAAGAAGGGTACTCAGTCGACTAATAACGGCAGCACCTCGCGGAACGCTGATACCAAATTCCAGCAGAAAAGCATGCATCTGATTAGTTGTTTTCACCTTATCCTGAACCAGGGATTCACGGACACGATGCAGAGCTCGCATTGCCTGCTGAGATTCGGTTCTGGGCTGCACGAAACGCATAGATGGACGTGATGCTGCTTCACAGATAGCTTCAGCATCAACGAAGTCATTTTTGTTGCTTTTAACGAATGGGCGGACAAATTGCGGTGATATCAGCTTTGGAAAATGCCCTAACTCTTCCAGCTTGCGTGCCATAAAGTGAGAACCGCCACAGGCTTCCATCGCGATGGTTGTTGCCGGGCATGTCGCCAGAAATTCGATTAGCTTTGGTCGGGTGAATTTTTTACGGTAAACGGCCTTCCCACGATGATCCTGACAATGAATATGGAAAGAGTTCTTACCCAGATCGATACCAATAAGCGCAATGTTTTCCATGATGGTTCTCCGAATGAAAGCCTGTCCTCAGCATAGTACTGGGAAGGAGGGAGTGACCATCTCATTAAATAAAGCACGCTAAGCCGTAAGTAAGCGTGCTCCTGTGAAAGCCACAGCTAAAACTGCGTAGTACACATAGAGGTATTTTTTTCTAGATTTATATCGAATTTCGTTATCGAATTTCGCTTATTATTGATCAACTCGTTGCAGATCATGAAGGCGAAAGTATGACGAATAACCCTACCGATGACAGCAGACCATGGTCGGTCTTTCTTATTTTTCTGCGGCTTGGATTGACATCTTTTGGCGGCCCCATTGCGCACTTGGGCTACTTCCGCGCCGAATTTGTCACACGGCGGCGCTGGCTCTCCGAACGGAGCTATGCTGACTTGGTCGCGCTTTGTCAGTTCTTGCCAGGGCCTGCAAGCAGCCAGGTCGGCATAGCGGTAGGACTGTCTCGGGCTGGATACAGCGGGGCGCTGGCTGCTTGGGCTGGCTTCACGCTGCCGTCTGCCATAGCCTTGATCCTTTTTGCGCTCGGCATCTCCAGCTATGGCGATTACGTCTCGCAGGGCGCGTTGCATGGCTTAAAAGTGGTGGCTGTGGCCGTGGTCGCTCAAGCAGTATGGGGCATGGCGCGTAACCTATGCACGGATGGGCTGCGAGTCACCATCATGGCAATTGCTACCTGCGTCGTTTTACTTGTGCCGTCCGCGTGGGGACAGGTTGGCGTGATTGCTATCGCAGGCATCGCAGGCCGGTTATTGTTCAAGCCAGCGAAAGTTGTTGAGCATGACCCCCTACCTATCACGGTCAGTCACCGGGCCGGCGTGCTTTGGCTCTCGCTGTTCTTTGTCTTGCTGATTGGCCTGCCGGTGTTGGCCGAACTGATGCCAAGTCAAACCATGGCAATGGTGGATTCCTTCTATCGTGTCGGATCACTGGTGTTCGGCGGTGGTCACGTTGTGCTGCCATTACTGCAAGCCGAAGTGGTGCCCTCCGGCTGGGTCAACAATGAATCCTTTCTCGCGGGGTACGGGGCAGCTCAAGCGGTGCCCGGCCCTTTGTTCACGTTCGCCGCGTTTCTTGGTGCCTCGATGAACACCGCCCCGTCGGGCTGGATCGGCGGCATTGTGTGTCTGCTGGCTATCTTCGCGCCCTCGTTCTTGCTGGTCGTCGGATCAATGCCATTTTGGGAGCGTTTGCGCCGCAATACAGGCATCCAAGCTGCGCTGGCCGGGATCAATGCCGCTGTAGTCGGCTTGCTGCTGGCCGCGCTGTATCAGCCTGTATGGACTAGCGCCATCTTTCAGCCGCAAGACTTCGGCTTGGCATTAGTTGCCCTTGTCGCACTTATGTTCTGGAAGCTCCCGCCGTGGCTGGTTGTCCTCGGTAGCGGTGCAGCTGGGTGGCTGTTGAGCGTCGCTCTGTGAGGCACAAAAAATGACTGACAAAGACCTCTACGGCGGTTTGATCCGCCTGCACATCCTTCACCATGCAGCCGAGGAACCTGTCTTTGGGCTGGGGATCATCGAAGAGCTACGCCGACACGGCTACGAGATGAGCGCTGGCACCGTGTACCCGATGCTGCACGGCCTGGAAAAAAAAGGCTATCTGACCTCACGCCACGAACGCACCGGGCGACGTGAACGGCGTGTTTATGACATCACTGAACAAGGCAGAACTGCACTTGCTGATGCGAAAACAAAGGTCAAGGAGCTGTTCGGAGAGTTGGTAGAAGGTGGTTGAGTTTTTGCTTCTATGTCAGGTTGAGCTATGCCTCAGTCTGACAGTGATGAGTCGCAGGCGTTCGGATCGGCATCGGTTTCGCTCCCGGTCTTGGCGCGCGCCTGGAAGCGCTGATAGCACTCCAGCCCGCAGAAGTGCTCGACGTATTCCGCGCCTTCCGGGGTGAAGGCGGCATCGAGCGGGATTTCCTTGCAGCACACGCAGCAACTGGTGGCAGTCGGATCATTTGCATTCATGGTGGCACCCCTCCATTGACTGACGAAGACGGCGAATGCCGCCGCCGGCATCGGCTTGGCGAACAGGAAGCCTTGTCCTGTGTCGCAGTCCGCTTGTCGCAACAAATCAAGACTCGCCGATGTTTCCACGCCTTCGGCCACTACTTCCATGCCAAGCCCATGCGCAAGCTGAATCACGGTGCGCACGATGGTCTGGTCGCGGTGGTCGTTGGCGAGTCCGGCGACAAACGATTGGTCGATCTTGAGCGTGCTGATGGGGCAGCATTTCAGGTGTTGCAGGCAGGAATAGCCGGTGCCGAAGTCGTCGGCGGCGAAGCGCACACCGATCTGTCGCAAAGCTTCCAGGGCGGGGAAGATCGCCGGATCACCGAACGCAACCGATTCGGTCAGCTCAATTTCAAGATACGCGGCGGGCAACCCGGCATCGGCCAGCACGCCCTTTACCCACTTGTCGAAATCTGGCCCCACTTGGCTCGCCGAAACATTGACGGCCAGCCGGAACGGTTGCCATGCCAGCACCCGCCAGTCGCGCATTTGACGGCAGGCTGCGCCCAGCACCCATGCGCCGATTTCCGGCATCAGGCCGGACGATTCGATCACGGGCAGGAACTGGCCCGGCGGCAACAGTCCGAGCGTCGGATGACGCCAGCGCAACAGGGCTTCCGCGCCGACAATCTGCTCACTGCGCAAATCGACAATCGGCTGGTAGTGCAGCTCAAGCTGCCCGCGCTCGACCGCCTGCGCCAGTTGCGCCACTGTCCATTCAATTGGCTGGGAAGCGCTCATGATCGACCTCTGAAGGCCCGCAGCAGCCGCGTCACAGACAGGACAAACAAGCCGGTCAGCGTGAGGGCTGCAATACCCCAGTGCTCGCCGATGAACGCGCCGGCCGTCGTGCCGGCCAGCACAATGGCGAGAATCGGCAAATGACAGGGACAGGTGAGCACCGCCAGCGCACCCCACAGGTAGCCGGTGAACGGCTTGTGTGTCTCGGCCGGCATGCGCTCGGGGCTGTTCATGGCAAACTCTCCGCATGCTGTGCCGGCGCGGTCGGCATGGCGGCCAACTGCACTTCCAGATTGGCCAACGCTTCGCGCCGGCGTTCGACGAACTGACGCAGCACAGCAAGCTGCGCGGCAGTTTCATCGCAGTTCGCCGCATCCAGCGCCCGGCACAGCCGCGCCAATGCGCCGAGGCCGATGCCCGCCTCGAAGGCGGCCCGCACGAAGCACAGTCGCTGCAAGGCGGCGTCATCGAACAGGCCGTAGCCACCCGTGGTGCAGGCGACTGGCCGCAGCAATCCGCGCAGCAGGTAGTCGCGCACGATATGCACGCTCACCCCGGCATCAAGGGCCAGCCGGGACACCGTGTAGGCGTTCATCGAACACCTCCTTTTGGTCGGTTCACGGCAATGCATATACCGTTTCGCCGAGTTCAATCCGCGCGCTGCGAATCCGATGCCGGTGCCGTAGAACATTGGGTCGATATCCGATCACGGTGTCCTAGATGACATGGTCTGCAACAGATGTCGATTAAACTCCTGGCCCAAGCCGAAAGCCTCGTGGACACTGACGATCGCCAATCCTTCCAATCCTTGATGCTTGGAGGCCCAGTCTTCCGCCGTCGGGACAGATGCAAAGAAATGTACATGGCAACAGAAGGACTGACGAACGTCGGCTGCTTCCTGCGGCAATACCAAGGACACCGCCATGCCGGCAGGTTCGACAGCCTGTATCTCGCTGGGTGAAACCGTGAGTGAAACGGGTGCTCCGGTTGCAGCGCAATGCGATGAGACGCGAGCTGTACGGCCGATCAGCGCCGGAAATATCAAGGTGTCCAGCGCGCACCAGGCATACAGACGGCGGTCGTCAATTTCAAAGACATACGAAGTCTCGCGCAAGGTGAGGCCGTAGCCGATGATGTTCCCATCTTTGTCATATTCGGTACTGGTGGCCTGTTCGAGTACGGCGGCCACTCGCTCAGCGGGCCAGTCGAGAATCCCGGCAAGTGTCGTTCGTGAAACCGGACGCCCCTTGGCGAGTTCCCGCAGTAGCGGGACCAAGAGATCCGCAGTACCATTGGTACGATTGACCGAAGTGAGACGTTCTAAAATATATGGGGCGAGCTTCATGGTTCCATCTCCTTTCATCCTGCGCAGCAGGACAATTGTTTGACATCCTTGGTGAAGGTCTGCGCCGCGAGCTTCAGCCCCTCGACCATCGTCAGGTAGGGGAACAACTGGTCGGCCAGTTCCTGCACCGTCATGCGGTTGCGAATGGCGAGAACAGCCGTCTGGATCAATTCGCCGGCTTCCGGGGCGACGACCTGCACGCCGATGAGCCGTCCGCTACCTTCCTCGATGACCAGCTTGATAAAGCCGCGTGTGTCGAAGTTGGCAAGCGCACGCGGCACGTTGTCGAGCGTGAGCGTGCGACTGTCGGTTTCGATCCCGTCGTGATGCGCTTCCGCTTCGCTGTAGCCCACGGTTGCTACTTGCGGATCGGTGAACACCACGGCCGGCATCGCGGTTAGATTGATGGCAGCATCCCCTCCGGTCATGTTGATCGCGGCACGGGTGCCGGCCGCTGCCGCCACATAGACGAATTGTGGCTGGTCCGTGCAGTCGCCGGCCGCGTAAATGTGTGGCGTGCTGGTGCGCATGCCCTTGTCGATGACGATGGCACCCTGCGCATTGACGGTGACTCCCGCCGCGTCGAGTGCCAGGCTGCGCGTGTTCGGTGTCCGTCCGGTAGCGACCAGCAGCTTGTCGGCACGTACTTCACCGTGTCCCGTGGTCAGCACGAATTCGCCGTTCACATGCGCGACCTGGCTGGCTTGCGTGTGTTCCAGTACCTTGATCCCTTCGGCACGGAAGGCCGCTGTGACGGCCTCGCCGATGGACGGGTCGTCGCGGAAGAACAGCGTGTTGCGAGCTAGGATCGTGACCTGGCTGCCCAGCCGGGCGAAGGCTTGCGCCAGTTCCAGCGCGACCACCGACGAGCCGATCACGGCTAGGCGTTCGGGAATGGTGTCGCTGACCAAGGCCTCGGTCGAAGTCCAGTAGGGTGACTCTTTCAGGCCCGGAATCGGCGGCATGGCCGGACTGGCACCCGTGGCGACCAGGCAGCGGTCGAACATCACGACGCGCTCACCACCCTCGTTCAAACTAACGATAAGGCTCTGGTCGTCCTTGAAACGCGCTTCACCGTGCAGAACGGTGATGGCTGAATTGCCGTCCAGGATGCCTTCGTACTTGGCATGACGGAGTTCTTCGACACGGGCCTGCTGCTGGGCCAGCAGCCGCTCGCGCAAGATCGTCGGCGGTGTGGGTGGCATGCCGCCGTCGAATGGGCTTTCCCGGCGCAGATGGGCGATGTGGGCGGCGCGGATCATGATCTTGGACGGCACACAACCGACGTTGACGCAGGTGCCGCCGATGGTGCCGCGCTCAATCAGCGTGACCTGCGCGCCTTGCTCGACGGCCTTCAGTGCTGCCGCCATCGCGGCTCCACCGCTGCCGATCACGGCGACTTGCAACGGGCGCTCGCCGCCGCTGCCCTTGTCGACGGCACCCATCCAGCCGCGCACCTTGTCGAACAGCCCAGTGCGGTTGTCGGTCGGCGGGGCATCGGCGAGCATCGCTTTGTAGCCCAGGCCAGCCACGGCGGCGGTCAGTGCGTCCGGCGCTGTGCCTGGATCAAGGGCGAGCTGGGCCGCGCCCTTGGCATAGGACACTATGGCAGATTGGACGCCGGGTACTTTTTCCAGCGCTTCCTTGACGTGCGCCGCGCACGAGTCGCAGGTCATGCCGGTGATTTTTAGATGGGTCATGCGACAGATCCTTTTTCGTTTGTGGTAGCAGACAAGGGCGTCAGATGTGCTGCGCTGCCGTTTTCAGTGCCTCACTTCTTGACGCTGGACGGATAGCCCGCGTCTTCGGTGGCCTTGGTCAGCTTCTGCACGCTGGTCTTGGCATCATCGAAGGTGACAACCGCTTCGCGTGTCTCGAAGGTCACGTTAACTTTGCTGACGCCTTCGACCTTGGAAATCGCCTTCTTAACGGTGATCGGACAAGCGGAGCAGGTCATGCCCGGTACGGACAGCGTGACGGTCTGGGTGGCGGCCCACACGGGGGCAACAACGGCAGCGATGGCGAGAGAGGCAAACAGTTTTTTCATGATGAACTCCTGTGATTAATAGAAAAATGGCATGACGTAGGGAAATCCGAGCGCGACCAGAACCAGCGCGGCCACGACCCAGAAAATGAGCTTGTAAGTAGCGCGCACTTGGGGAATCGCACACACATCCCCTGGTTTGCAGGCTTGCGCCGGTCGGTAGATGCGCCGCCAGGCGAAAAACAGCGCCACCAACGCCGCGCCGATGAAGATCGGGCGATAAGGTTCCAACACCGTCAAGTTGCCGATCCAAGCGCCGCTGAACCCCAGGGCGATCAGAACCAGCGGCCCCAGGCAGCAAGCCGAGGCGAGGATGGCGGCTAGCCCGCCAGTGAAGAGCGCCCCGCGCCCGTTTTGAGGTTCAGACATACGCTTGTCCTTTCAAATCTGGATTGGATAGCTTAAGCTTACTTCCGTACCAATGTACGGAGTCAAGCGATATGGAAAAAAATTTGGAGAATCTGACTATTGGCGTTTTCGCCAAGGCGGCCGGGGTCAACGTGGAAACAATCCGGTTCTATCAGCGCAAGGGCTTGTTGCCGGAGCCGGACAAGCCCTATGGCAGCATCCGCCGCTATGGCGAGGCGGATGTGACGCGGGTGCGCTTCGTGAAATCAGCCCAGCGGCTCGGATTCAGCCTCGACGAGATCGCAGAGCTGCTGAGGCTGGATGACGGCACCCACTGCGAGGAAGCCAGCAGCCTGGCCGAGCACAAGCTTCAGGACGTGCGCGAAAAAATGACCGACCTGGCGCGCATGGAAACCGTGCTATCCGAACTTGTGTTCGCCTGCCATGCGCGGCAAGGGAACGTTTCTTGCCCGCTGATTGCTTCGCTGCAAGGGGAGAAAGAGCCGCGTGGTGCCGACGCGGTGTAGCCGAGGGTAGTTACGCCTTAGCGTGCTTTATTTAATGAGATGGTCACTCCCTCCTTCCCGGTACTATGCTGAGGACAGGCTTTCATTCGGAGAACTATCATGGAAAACATTGCGCTCATTGGTATCGATCTGGGTAAAAACTCTTTCCATATTCATTGCCAGGATCGTCGCGGGAAGGCTGTTTACCGTAAAAAATTTACCCGGCCAAAGTTGATCGAATTTTTGGCGACATGCCCCGCTACAACCATCGCAATGGAAGCCTGTGGCGGTTCTCACTTTATGGCACGCAAGTTGGAAGAGTTGGGGCATTCCCCAAAGCTGATATCACCACAATTTGTCCGCCCGTTCGTTAAAAGCAATAAAAACGACTTTGTCGACGCCGAAGCTATTTGTGAAGCTGCATCGCGTCCGTCTATGCGTTTTGTGCAGCCCAGAACGGAATCTCAGCAGGCAATGCGGGCTCTGCATCGTGTCCGTGAATCCCTGGTTCAGGATAAGGTAAAAACAACCAATCAAATGCATGCTTTTCTGCTGGAATTTGGCATTAGCGTTCCCCGAGGAGCTGCCGTTATTAGCCGACTGAGTACCATTCTTGAGGATAATAGTTTGCCTCTTTACCTCAGCCAGTTATTGCTGAAATTACAACAGCATTATCACTATCTTGTTGAGCAGATTAAAGATTTGGAATCCCAGTTGAAACGAAAGTTGGACGAAGATGAGGTTGGACAGCGCTTGCTGAGCATTCCCTGCGTCGGAACACTGACAGCGAGTACTATTTCAACTGAGATTGGCGACGGGAAGCAGTACGCCAGCAGCCGTGACTTTGCGGCGGCAACAGGGCTTGTACCTCGGCAGTACAGCACGGGAGGTAGGACGACATTGCTGGGAATTAGTAAGCGAGGTAATAAAAAGATCCGAACTTTGTTGGTTCAATGTGCCAGGGTATTCATACAAAAACTGGAACACCAGTCTGGCAAATTGGCCGATTGGGTCAGGGATTTACTGTGCCGGAAAAGCAACTTTGTCGTCACTTGTGCTCTGGCAAACAAGCTGGCCAGAATAGCCTGGGCCCTAACGGCACGACAGCAAACTTATGTAGCATAACGGCAGAAATACACCGGTTTAAAGAATTACTGATCTGGTTTTGCGAATACTGATATTGATGATACTAACGGCCCACCGGCCTGTTGAGGAACCTGTAAAACGGAAAGGCTCATTGAAGCCGTATATTTTCTGGAGGTTCATCAGGCGCGGAACTCATCGAGGCGCGGGAATAAAATCCCATTCAGACGCCGGATAGATTCAAGCAAGCCAACTTGTCGTCAAAATCGGTGTTGCAAAAACGGGAGTGACCATAGATTCCGTTTTCTGAGACGACCCCTTGTAGGATTGGCTGTATCTGGGGACACTATAACCGTCAAAGAAGCCGGTTTGGTGTTGGTCATTGGGGTTATCCTGTGGATCTATGGTATAATCTTAACCAAGGTCAGCAATTCCTAAGGGGGTCAAATGGACGCTTTCACATTAGGCATGTTGGGGTTGCTCATTTTTTTCACTGTCGTCACTGGCGGCAGTCTGTATCTCTACCATGAGAAACAGAAGGAAAAAAAGCATCACAACGCCTAAAGAGTAACTGCGACAATGAACGTAAAGGCCAGCAATAGCTGGCCTTTTTTTATACTTGCAGTTTGAGGTGTTACATGTCACGATAAGGTAAGTGTGACATGTAACGGAAAAGGTGATTTTTTGAAAGTATCCAATGAAGATGCTCAGGCTACGGCGATCTATCTCCTCAGAGCTGCTTCGCGCCCAGCTTTCTGGCGTGACGTCCCATTCGATAAGAAACTTGAAGCCGTGGACAGCCTGAACAGCATAGGGCGATCACCATCAGAACTCACTGAATGGATTAATAAATACCTGACAGCAGAGCAAATCAATAAACTCGGGACATCAATTAGGCAACGTCGCAGAAGGGGATATGGTGTTGGTAAAAGCATAACTATAAGCGATAAAGCCCACAGGATTTTGAAGCGGTTGTCAGAAGTCGATGGTTGCAGTTTGTCAGAAGTGATCGAGAAACGCCTAGCCCGAGCTTATAAAAATACATGGGACCATAAATAGAGTGACACTAGGGGTTGCATTTTTAAAACCCGTGATAGCATCTAAATGAACCCAAACGAATAGGGGGGCTGGCGGCGATGCCGACCATTATCCCGACAATGGAGAAATAGACCATGATGACATTGACTACCGTCTCGAAGAAAACTTCAAATAATTCAGCCCTTGTATTCTGGCGCGTTGGTACAAAACGGAAAGGCATCCTTGATGTCCATATTGATTTTGACCACGAAGAAGCGGATCTTTTGGCTGAGCTCGTAGCCATTCGCTATCTGGCGCTGGACAAACAGGTTTTTTGCAGAGAGCCAGGTGCTGGTGCTGGTTACAAGCTGGTGGTATCCAAAGGTGCAATCAAGAAGCTGGCGCTGGGCAAATCCACCAAGGCTTTTGCTTTCAAGTTTGCGGCTTGCCTCACTGGGCGTTTAAAGGGCGCTACTATTGAAGTCTCGCAGAGCATGGAGTTTATGGATGAGCCGGGAGAGGGCAACATTGAGCTCCTCGATGTGGACAAGCAAGCCTATACCCAGACCCATGACGAAATATCTACACCTGCCATTGGCCCCGTCCTGGTTACTCAACATGCCATCGATCAGTATCAGGCCCGGATAACCTCTGGAGACCCTAAAAAACCGTGGGCCTCACTTGTTGGCCGCCTCCAGCATCCAGAGTTACAGGTTCAGCCCTTTGACGAGAAAGTGGCTCGCCATAAAGCCAGAAAGTATGGCCGCGTAGATAACGTGGAAGTCTGGGGCCATAGAGATTCCAAGTTCAAGTACCTGATGGTGATCAACGACGACAACCAAAAACGTGTTCTTGTCACAGTGTTTGAGCGAAATGAGTAACCTGCTTCTCATTTGTTCTGAATACACAACCTCTCCAAATCACGTATTCATACCCTAAAAGGGCAATAACGCAGTCGTTGATAACGACTCTCCCACCTGAAAATAGCTCCAGCATAAAAACTGGAGCTGTAAATGAGATCGAGACCTTCCCTTTTACTGATGCGAAACCTGCGGTCATTGGCCGTTGTGGTGCTCGCAACTTTGCCATGCGTTGCTTTTGCACAATGGCGGGTTGTAGCCGTGAGCACCGAAGTAGACAAAATGCGCTTCAACACCATCATAGACGCGCATTCCTTCATGAAGAATTATCGCTCTGGTGAGGAGCAAGGGAAGGGAACGCCAGTTGGGGATGCGCTTTATCCGGTTGCCAGTTATGGTGATGGCCGTTATGTCTCCAGGATCTGTTTTAAGTATCTAGGTGCTACTGGCGATTATGACCCCACTACCTGCACTGGCGACCCAGCTACGGTCTACTGGCGCTCAACCTATGTTCTGCCGGGTGAGATGGATAAAACACCGTTCCTGGACAGGGATCTCGGCTTACCAACAACGACCATGTGTGTAGGGAACCCTATCCATCTTGGCACCGGCAACAAGTTCCAGGCTGAACTGGATTATCAAAGCGGAGGCTCCGACCCTTTCACATTCACCAGATACTACAATAGCCACCTTCCTGATGAAGAGCTCGGCGGCTGGCGGCATACCTACTCGCGGAGCGTCGAGGTCAACGCCTCGAAGTACGGTGAGAACATGGTTGTCCTGCACCGGCCAGAAGGGCAACAACTCGCGTTCTACAACTCGTCCTCTGTCTGGGTGCCAACATGGAAAACCGATGATACCTTGACGAAGGATGCTACCGGCTGGCGCTACACTCAATCTGACGGGGTAGTCGAGGCCTATGATGAAACCGGACGACTGACCGGCATCGAGAAGCCCAACGGCAATCACATCACCCTGAGCTATCTGAACGGAGAGCTATCCTCGATCACTGACGGCTTTGGCCGCACCATCCAGTTCCAGTATCAAGATGGCCGCATGGTCAGTGTCACCGATCCTGCTGGTGGCAGTATTCAGTACCAGTACAACAGCGCTGGCAAGCTGGCGGAAGTGATCTACCAGGACAATACGAGCCGCAGCTATCTCTACGATGACCCGAATGCACCGGGTTTGCTCTCTGGGCTGGTGGACGAGAACGGCAACCGTTTCGCCACATGGGGATATGATACTCAGGGGAGAGCGGTTCTAAGCGAACACGCCGGGGGCGCAGAGAAAACTCAGGTAAGCTACAACGCTGACGGAAGCGTCTCTGTCACCAATGCCCTCGGCCACGTTCAGCGATACACCTACAGTCGCCACAATGGGATGCTCAAGCCTGATGTGGTTGAGGGTGCGCCGTGTACCGGCTTTGTGGGCGGCAAGGAAACCTACGTCTACGACAGCAAAGGCCTCGTCTCCAGCATTACTGACCGCGCTGGGCAGAAGCGCACGTTCACCCATAACGACCGGGGATTGGAAACCACCCAGATAGACCAGGACGGGGGTAAGGTTACGACCGACTGGCTTCCTTCCAAGTCGCTCCCGGCAAAAATCACAGAACCAACCAGGATCACTGAGCTCACCTACGACACTCATCTCCGGGTGATAAGCCGCAAGGTCACTGATCGCAGCTCGGGCGCTTCCCGGACATGGACCTACACCTATGCCCCTGTTGGTACAGGAAAGCCGAGCCTGTTGGCCTCGGTTGATGGTCCGCGCACCGACGTCAGCGATGTTACGACATTTGACTACGATGACCAGGGCAACCTGATCCGGACAACGAACGCGCTGGGGCAGGTGACGCAGTTTGGTGACTACGACGCGAACGGTCGCGCCGGGACCATTCAGGGTGTCAATGGTGTAACCCAAACCCTCACCTATGACGCCAGAGGAAGACTTGTCAGCTCCACTGGGCCAGAAGGAACCACGGTCTACAACTATGATGCTGTGGGCCTCCTGAGTTCGCTGACCAAGCCAAATGGTGCAACCGTCAGCTATGAGTACGACGCTGCACATCGGCTGGTGGCGGAAACAGATGCACAGGGCAACCGGCGCGAGCTTGAGCTCAATGACCTCGGGAACCCAGTAGAAGAGCGACTGCTCGATGCGCTGGGCCAGACCCGTTGGATAGAGCGCCGGATCTTCAACGAAATCGGCTGGCTCTCCAGTGTCTCCGACGCCTATAGCAATCAGTCATCGTTTTCCTACGATGTGGTGGCAAACCTGATACAGGAGACCAGTCCCTCTGGTAACACACACTCCTACAAGTACGACGGCTTCCATCACCGGACACAAACGACCGATCCCCTCGGGAAGGTCACGCAGGTGCTCTACAAGGATACCGGCGATGTTTACCGTGTCTCCGACCCTCGTTCGCGCCTGACCTACTACAGCTACAACGGCTTTGGCGAAGTGACCCAGGTCCGGAGCCCGGACACCGGCACCACCGACATTACCTATGACGAAGCCGGTAACGTGGCAACGCGCAAAACGGCCAAGGGGCAAACCACAAGCTACAGCTATGACGCGCTGAACCGGATCATCGAAACCTCCAGCGATGTCGCTGGCGAATCGCCAATTCTGTACGGGTACGACGAAGCAACCTCACCATACGGCATAGGCCGCTTGACCTCAGTCGATGATGGCAACGGTGTCCGGAGATTTGGCTACACCCCCGAAGGATGGCTGGCTTACGAAACCTGGGAAACCCACGGGCAGAGCCTGACTACCCAGTACCAATACGATGGTGCAGGCCTCGTCACGAAGATCACGTATCCCAGTGGCCGTGAGGTCTCCTACACCCGTGACTCAGCCGGTGACGTCATCGAGGTGACAACGACACAAGCAGGCACCACAACAAACCTGGCAAGCCAGATTGAGCGAGCGCCCTTTGGCCCCGTCACCAGTATGGTCAGAGGGAACGGCATTTCAGAAAGCCGCACTCTGGATCTCGATTACCGTGTCACCGGCATCGACGCTGCTAGGGTGCATTCGCTGGTCTATCGGTACACGCCAGACTCGTTGATTTCAGCCATAGACGACAATCTCAGCTCATCAGTCAATCAGTCACTCGGTTATGACGCGGTTGGCCGCATCACCTCTGCTGAGGGGATCTATGGCGTTTTGGGCTATGGCTATGACGCCACCGGCAACAGGACCTCGATCACGACCGATGGCCTGAGCCAAAGCTACACCATCAACTACATGAACAACTGGTTGGTGAAGGCCGGGCAAACCTCCAGAAGCTATGACGCCAATGGCAACCTGACGAAGCAGGGGGCGGATACCTTCACCTATGACAGCCAGAACCGGCTGGTGGCCGCAACGGTCGCGGGAGTGACTGTAAGCTACACATACAACCATCTGGATCAGCGTGTAACCAAGACCCTAAACGGGCATACCCGGCTGCTGGTTTACGACCTGGCAGGAAACCTCATCGAGGAGCTGGACGCGGCCACTGGAGACGTGCTGGCGGAGTACATCTGGCTCGATGGGACACCCTTGGGCTTTGTTCAGTCAGGACAGACCTACCAAGTCCACGTCGATCACCTGGGCACCCCGAAGGCACTGACCGACGTCAGCGGCCAAGTCGTTTGGAAGGCGAGCTACAGCCCGTTCGGTAAGGCCAGCATCATCATCCAGGGGCCAACCTTCAACCTGCGATTCCCAGGACAGTATTACGACGCGGAGACCGGGTTCCACTACAACTGGCGGCGTTACTACGACCCAGCGACCGGGCGGTACATTACCAGCGACCCTCTTGGCCTGATCGATGGAGTAAACACCTACGGGTATGTGCATGGAAACCCTATGTCCAATACCGACCCGACGGGTGAATTTGCGTTTGTTGGTGCAGGTATTGGAGCTGGGTTGGAGCTACTTAGCCAACTAATCGAAAATAATGGGAGTTGGAAATGTGTTAGTTGGTCAAAAGTTGGAATCGCCGGAGCGATTGGGGCTATAGGTGGCGGCTGGGCGTCAGGAGTTTTCAGACATGCCAGCTCCGGTAAATCGTGGTTCAAATTAAGCCAAAAATGGAGCAATGTCTCACCCAGAGTAAGGAAAGTTCAAGGGGTTCCACGAGGTAATGAGCTTCACCATTGGGCTATTCAGAGAAATGGCAAGTTTGGCAAATATGTTCCTGACTCAATAAAAAACCATCCTTGGAACTTGAAGTCCATTCCAAGAGATATTCACCAAAACATTCACGGCAATGGACCTACCCCATATAGCGCATTTGGTCGTTGGTGGCACGGGACGCCTGAATGGGCAAAAGTAGCTCAAGCCTCTCCTGTTAGTGGTGGTTTAGCTGATTCAATAAATGATGAGGGATGCGGTTGTGCAAATTGAATTTCCAGCGCTGCTTGTGAGCAGCAAGAAAAGGTCGCTCTTCGTAGTGGCATCAGAATCCGAGTTCGGGAAATGTACTATTCAGTCTTTGAGGAACGGTTATTTTGAGCTGATGGACATTTATGATTCGGAAGGTCGTCACTACAAAATAGACGAGGTTGCGAGCTACAAGCCGCTAAGTCCATTCTGGTACTGGCCTGTAGAAATTGTGATGTATGGTTCTCGACTGTTTAAGGCTAATTTCAATGCTGTTCTTATCTCTAATCTGGATTGCAAGGAGTTAAAATCTGAACTTTGTGATTTGGCTAAAAAGTACAGAAGTAATTTGGATTCCGGCGTCGGAATTGAAAAGATTATGGAGGAAATGGAGTCTGCCAGAACAATTAAAGAATTGATAAAGGTTTTTGGCTAGTTATTCATTGAATACGCTGGTGTTAGTCTAGCTAACCGACGCCAGCGGCCAAGTGTTTGGAAGGCGAGCCATCATAGAGTCAGTAGAGAGAGATACTTTTGGAAATCAATAGTATTATGATTGGTACAAATGAGTTGTAGCTCCATATTTTAAAGGGGGATTTCAGAGAAATGAAGAATAAGAAGGTAATAACTTTGATAATGGCCGCAGCCGCATCATGCTCGTCAGTCTACGCCGCGACATTACCGACCAGTGAGGTAGACGCATACATACTTGCGATGAACACCATGTCACCTATCACTGCAAAGTACACCATCCAGTACAAGCAAGCGGTTGAGCAGAAATGCAATACAGCCCTGAGCGTTGAGCAGCTCAACTCAAAGGCATTCACCAATGTTGTCCAGGCAATGGTGAGTAGTGAGACCGTCGATAGAATGGGGCTTGATGCTGCTGGTGGATCACTCCAGGATACCCTGTCTGTGATCGGCAAGAACGTCACATGCAGTGACCTGAACGCGCCATTTAAAGCACTCTTGGATGATAAGGACTTCACCAGAAAGCATCAGCACCTATCGAAGGTGCTGCATACTTGGAATGAAGTTGTTTCTCAAAGCAAACCCTGAGTAACAAAAAGGAGCCTAACTGGCTCCTTTTTTAATGGGGATGATGTTACGTTCGTGGACGTTATTTTCACTCGGGATATGTAACGTTGAAAAAGGCGTACCGACAAGAGAGTGGTCACATAGCTCTCCATAATAGATGAGCGACAAAATCTCTTGCTCGTTGATTTTTCCCACCTTAAAAAGGTAATTGATTATTGCTGTATCCAGTAGGTCGTGACACCCATTAAGCAGATCCACGATATTGGCCGCAGCTTCATTTTCCTCTCCGTCATCTCGACCGGCTAATACTGATTCAACCCAAGCCTCAAGGCTCGGATGTCCCTCAGCGAGCTCTATTTGACGGCACTCGTTCTCGATCAACCCTGTGATTGCTTCGTTGAGCGTTCCGCCATAAGTCGGCATGTTGAGAACAACTCCAAATCCGGGGATTTCTTTTTGGATTGGCTTCGCATCCTTGGGAGCTGATTTCAGCCACAGGAAAAACCAGATCCCAGAGCTTATGTCTTCCGGCTTGACCTGGTTGGCCGCAAGGAATTTGGAAACCTCGTTACAGATGATGCCATCTGGCGCTGCCATCTCGTAAATACCCGCCATCAGATCTTCAAGGCTCTTATACATATTATCTCTCGCACCTGTACATGATGTTTTCACTATCGTTGTTAAGCGTTTTTTCAGCAAGTATGTTCCAGCGAGACATCTTATACCATTCCATCTAAATCTGTAAAATTACCGTATTACCGTAATTATGATAATTACGGTAAATAAATTTAAGTTCTTCTTGCTGTTGTTCTACTTATTAAAATGTATCTTTGAAAAAGTAGAGTTTTTGGAATAGGATAGGTGGTGCTGAATGCCCACTTTTTACAAGGAGCGCGACCAGTGATTTTTGATGTAAGAGCGACCTTTGAAGTGGCACTCCAGACGGACACCCACCTGGTACTTATCGATCTGGATCAGGGAGCATCAGTTACGAACGATGCTGATGCAGTGATCGCCTGGTTGGCCGCAAACCTCGAAGGTGGAATTGGAAAACGTAAGGTGTACTACCGGGACACCGATGGACGCTTTGATGAGCTCAAGGTTAATGCCGGTGCTTTTGCCGGATTTGCACCTTGTAGCGAAGGCCAGCAGACCACCTTGGCTGGGATGCTCGGCCAGTAACTTTGTGTGGAGAACTCGATGTTAAACAAAAACAAATTTGAGAAAGTTTTAAAGAGAATCCTCGATAAGAACTTTGAGCGCTGCTCTATTTGCAGGAAACCATTCCCTGGACCGTGCCATACTTTTGCTGGTTTGGATTCGGACAATAAAGTTCAGAACGTAGGTTCTTGCTGTCGGACCAGTATTGTGGACTTGCGGCATGGAGGTGTGTATACGACCGCTCCTGTAGATACTCAAGAGGGGCAAAGTCAGGCGCATGAGCTACTCGCAACACATCCTTGTAAGGGGATGATGGGGCATGCTTAGCAAAAAAGTCTTTTTCATTAGTCAAGCGGAGGCCGAAAGACTGGAGCCGGTTCCCGGTGCGGCCATGATCTCCATAACTGACCCAGACAAGTCCCCTGCCGCTCTCGGACAGTGGGGGCAGTTGTACCGCGATAGCTTCTATGACGGCGGCTATTCTGAGAACACCATCCACACGATGAAGGCAGCGTTCCGGATGAATTACGCCTCTTACATTGACTCATCCCAGGCTGAAAAGCTGTCCACCTTCCTGGATGGATTGGTTGGTAGCGGTATCGATCAGATCTTCGTTCATTGCTATTACGGAGAATCCAGAAGTGGCGCGGTAGCGCTGTACCTCCAGAACAAACATGGATTCACTCCGAATAAGCCGATCACCAAGCCCAACCGAACAGTTTACGAATTGCTGTGCAATCCAACCAAGTTTGAACCACTGATGCAAAGCTACGAAACGCAACATATGGAGGAGGAACTACCTCTTCACCTCAAAATATGGGATTTTCTTCTCGTTGCGGTCGGGCTTAGGAGGTGACTTTGCACGACACAAACAATGACAAGGAAGAGCTAGTTTCACATGCGAAAGTAAATGTTCCGGCAGAACAAAGCATTCGCGGTGAACTGTTGCCGTCATCGAGCTCGCTCCGGAACATCCAGGACAACCCCGCCGTCGCCTATCTGGTGAGCCTCGGGTCAAAGCGAAGCAGGCAGACCATGAGCTCATTCCTCAACATTGTCGCCAAGATGATCGGGTTTCAGAACCTTCGTGACTGTGCATGGAGCTCAATGAGGCGGCACCACATATTGGCGGTGCTGGAAATGCTGGGGGATGCAGGGAAGGCTCCGGCAACGATCAACACCTACCTGTCAGCGCTCAAAGGGGTGGCTCTTGAAGCCTGGACGATGAAGCAAATTGGGGTTCTAGGGATTTTCCCCTCTAAAAAGACATAATCCTCTGTAGACCACACCAATAAATGGCTGCGGAGGTGGT
>NZ_JAWOUS010000031.1:0-32674 GCF_033339495.1 Vibrio sp. 2134-1 | reverse complement strand
CCTTATTATTCTATTTTTCGATTTTGAGAAAATAAAACGCTAAAATTGTTGGTTATCAATCAAATTTTTTGAAAGGTTAAATCATGTTCTCTAAAGCGTCTTTGGAAATGCTGGATACGGTTGCCCGTTTAGGCAGTTTCACCGCTGCGGCTGAGGTATTGCATAAAGTCCCCTCAGCCATCAGCTATGGAGTAAGGCAGGTCGAGCAAGATCTAGATGTGGTGCTGTTTCGACGTTTACCAAGGAAAGTCGAGCTAACTCCAGCGGGTGAACTTTTTATGGCCGAGGCGCGCTCTTTGCTGCGTCAAATGGAAGAGGTGAAAGCACAAACGCGGCGAGCGGCTCAAGGATGGAAAAGCACGTTAAAGCTGACCTTAGATAACGTGGTGAAGTTAGAAAAACTCAAACCTTTAGTGGAAGATTTTTATCGCGAGTTTGAATTTGCTGAATTGCAGATCAATATGGAGGTCTTCAATGGTTCTTGGGAAGCCATAGCACAAGGTCGAGCCGACATTGTCGTTGGCGCGACATCTGCGGTTCCCGTTGGGGGAGATTTTGAAGTCAAAGATATGGGCGTATTAGATTGGGCATTTGTAATGTCACCCGCTCATCCTTGCGTTCGACAACAAGTGCTTACTGAAGAGTTTGTGAGTCAATTTCCGGCGATCTGTCTTGATGATACTTCGAATGTGCTGCCAAAACGCCATACTGGCCATTATTCGCAACAGCGCCGATTATTATTGCCCAATTGGTATAGTGCGATTGAATGTTTAAAAAATGGGGTGGGCGTGGGTTACATGCCACGTCATATTGCAACACCCTTAATCAATGATGGTGTGCTGGTGGAGAAGGTCATGCCGGATGATAAACCGCTCAGTCACTGCTGCTTAGTATGGCGCAAAGATGATAATCATAAATTGATCCAGTGGATGGTGGACTATCTTGGGTCGCCTAATCAGCTACATAAAGATTGGTTACAGTCATAAAAAACACCTCGCATTAGCGAGGTGTTTTCATTGATATGTTTAAAATGTGGCGTTTTATGACAAGAAAAACTTATACGATGGGTTGTCTGTCTCGTCTTTGCATTGATAGCCAAGTTCACGTAAATGTGCAGAAAACTGAGCTAAATCGCTTTCATCTAACTCGAAACCACATAAAACGCGTCCGTAGTCAGCGCCGTGGTTACGGTAGTTGAACAAGCTGATATTCCAATGAGTACCGAGTGTGCTTAAGAACTTAAGTAGTGCCCCAGGATACTCTGGGAATTCAAAGCTGTAGAGGCGCTCTTTAAGCGGCTTAGACGGCTTACCACCAATCATGTAGCGCACGTGCAGCTTCGCCATTTCATCATCAGACAAATCAACCACTGGGTAGCCACCATCACGTAAGTCGCGAATGATATGTTCTAGCTCTTCCTGACCGCCTTGCAAACGCACACCGACAAAGATATTTGCCAATGCGTCATCGTTGTAGCGGTAGTTAAACTCTGTCACGGCACGGCCGCCAATGAGATTACAGAACTCAAAGAAAGCACCTTGACGCTCAGGGATGGTGACGGCAAGCAGACCTTCACGTTTTTCACCAAGCTCGCAGCGTTCAGAAACATAACGCAGACCGTGAAAGTTGGTGTTTGCGCCAGACAATACCGTACCTAGGTTTTTGTCTTTCAGCTTGTTCTGTTCAGCAAACTTCTTCAAACCTGCCAGAGCAAGTGCGCCCGAAGGCTCAGCAATGGCGCGAGTGTCTTCAAAGATGTCTTTTACGGCTGCGCAGATTTCATCGCTAGAGACGGCAATATGGCCATCAATGTACTTTTGGCATAGACGGAAAGTCTCTTCGCCAATGCGTTTTACAGCGACGCCATCGGCAAACATGCTGACCTGGTCTAATACTACTGGTTCACCTGCATCCAATGCCGCTTTGAGGCATGAAGAATCTTCTGGCTCGACCGCAATCACTTTGATTTCTGGCATTAGCTGCTTCACGAGTACCGCAACACCGGCAGCCAAACCGCCACCACCGACAGGGACGAAGATGTAATCAAGGTGACCATTTTGCTGCAGCATTTCCATGCCTATGGTGCCTTGACCTGCAATCACCAGTGGGTGATCGAAAGGAGGGACAAATGTGTACCCATGCAGATCAGAAAGGCGTTCCGCTTCCGCTTTTGCCTCATCAAAGTTGCTGCCGTGCAGCACTACATTGCCACCGAAGCCACGTACCGCATCGACTTTGATGTCTGGTGTGGTTTTGGGCATCACGATGGTGGTCTTGATGCCTAGCTTAGTACCAGAGAGCGCCATGCCTTGAGCGTGGTTACCTGCCGATGCTGCAATGACACCAGCGGCTTTTTGTGCTTCAGATAAACTCGCCACCATGTTGTATGCACCGCGCAATTTGAACGAGTGTACGGGTTGGCGATCTTCACGCTTGATCTGCACGTTATTCCCGATACGTGCAGATAAACGAGGCATTTCTTGCAGTGGCGTCACTGTTGCTACTTCATAAACAGGTGCGCGAAGGATTTGGCGCAGATAATCTGCGCCAGTTTGGTTCACTTGTTTTTCGGGTTGAGCTTCCATCATTGCTAGCCCTCTAGCTTCGACTTGTCTCGTACTGCACCCTTGTCAGCACTGGTTGCCATACTCGCGTACGCTTTGAGTGCAAAGGAAACTTCACGTTGGCGGTCAACTGGTTTCCAGCCTAGTTCGTCTTGTTTTGCACGGCGCTCAGCAAGTTCTTGTTCAGACACTTGGAGTGAAATTGAACGGTTTGGAATATCAATTGCGATCATATCGCCTTCTTTTACCAGGCCAATTGCACCGCCGTTTGCTGCTTCAGGAGAGGCGTGACCGATTGACAGACCTGATGTGCCGCCAGAGAAACGGCCGTCAGTCAGAAGTGCACACTCTTTGCCAAGGCCCATCGATTTTAGATAAGTGGTTGGGTAAAGCATTTCTTGCATGCCCGGACCACCTTTAGGGCCTTCGTAACGGATAACAACCACGTCGCCTGCTTTTACTTTGCCACCCAAGATGCCTTCTACGGCGTCTTCTTGGCTTTCGAAAACTACGGCTGGGCCAGTGAATTTATGAATGCTCTCATCCACACCAGCAGTCTTAACGATACAACCATCTAATGCGATGTTGCCTGATAGAACGGCTAGACCACCTTCTTGGCTAAAGGCATGATCGATAGTACGAATACAACCTTCCGCACGGTCGTCATCAAGGCGATCCCAGCGGCAATCTTGTGAGAACGCTTGAGTAGTACGAATACCCGCGGGACCTGCGCGGTAGAACTTAAGTACTTCTTCGTCTTCAGTTTGGATGATGTCGTATTTCGCCAGCTGCTCTTTCATCGAAAGGCCAAGCACGGTGCGCGCATCATTGTGTAGAAGACCTGCACGATCTAACTCACCAAGAATTGCCATGACGCCACCAGCGCGGTGTACGTCTTCCATGTGATATTTCTGGGTAGATGGTGCCACTTTACATAGGTGTGGTACTTGGCGTGATAGGCGATCGATATCTTCCATATCGAAATCCACTTCACCTTCTTGCGCTGCAGCCAACAGGTGCAAAATGGTGTTGGTTGAGCCACCCATTGCAATATCCAGTGCCATCGCATTTTCGAACGCATCAAACGTAGCGATGTTGCGTGGCAGTGCTGATTCGTCATCTTGCTCGTAGTAACGACGAGTCAGTTCAACGATGCGACGACCTGCATTAAGGAACAGCTGTTCACGGTCTGCGTGCGTTGCCAGCATAGAACCGTTACCTGGTTGAGAAAGACCCAGTGCTTCCGTTAGACAGTTCATTGAGTTTGCAGTGAACATGCCTGAACACGATCCACACGTTGGACATGCGCTGCGTTCGATCTGCTCGCTTTGCTCATCAGACACTTTTGGATCCGCGCCTTGGATCATCGCATCTACAAGGTCTAGTTTGATGATCTGATCAGAAAGCTTGGTTTTACCCGCTTCCATTGGACCACCAGAAACAAAGATAACAGGGATGTTAAGACGCATAGATGCCATCAACATTCCTGGAGTGATTTTGTCACAGTTAGAGATACATACCATGGCATCGGCACAGTGCGCGTTGACCATGTATTCTACTGAGTCTGCGATCAGTTCGCGTGAAGGCAGTGAGTACAGCATGCCGCCGTGACCCATTGCGATACCATCATCAACCGCGATGGTGTTGAATTCTTTCGCAATACCGCCAGCTTTTTCGATTTCGCGTGCTACAAGCTGACCCATGTCTTTCAGGTGTACGTGACCCGGAACAAATTGAGTAAACGAGTTTACAACGGCGATGATTGGTTTACCGAAGTCTTCTTCTTTCACACCCGTTGCACGCCACAGTGCTCGTGCACCCGCCATGTTACGACCATGTGTGGTGGTAGCTGATCTATATTTTGGCATTTCCTAATCCTTCTTACTTCTGTTCTGGGTACACATAGTCTAACCAGCCCCACTTATCTTCCGTGGTGCCGTCAAATAGGCCAAAGTAGGCTGCTTGTAGTTCTTTAGTGATAGGGCCGCGCTTACCAGTGCCCACTTCAATCTTGTCGATGGTTGCCACTGGTACAATCTCAGCCGCAGTACCTGTCATGAAGACTTCATCGGCAAGGTAAAGGGCTTCACGAGCAATGTTCGCTTCACGTACTTCGTAGCCTTTATCGCGTGCAATTGTCATGATCGAGTCACGAGTGATGCCCGGTAGAATCGCGCTAGTTGCTGGTGGTGTGGTGATTACGCCATCTTTGATAACGAAGATGTTTTCACCAGCCCCTTCCGATAGGTAACCATCTACGCTTAGCGCAATACCTTCGTCGTAACCGTGACGACGCGCTTCACCACCAACCAGTAGTGAAGATAGGTAGTTACCGCCTGCTTTAGCCGCAGTTGGGATGGTGTTTGGCGCAGCGCGATTCCAGCTTGAAATCATCGCATCGACACCTTTTTCTAGCGCTTCTTCGCCTAAGTAAGAGCCCCAAGGAAATGCTGCAATGATTAGATCCATCTCAGTGCCAACTGGTGGACATACGCCTAAGCCAACATTACCGACAAAACCCAATGGACGAATGTAAGCGCTGTCGAGTTTGTTTTGGCGCAGTGTTTCGCGGGTCGCTTCCATGATTTCTTCTACAGAGAAAGGGATCGGAAAGCGGTAAATCTTGGCAGAATCTTTTAGACGTTGTGCATGCTCACGGTGACGGAAGACAATTGGGCCTTTTGGTGTGTTGTAACAGCGCACGCCTTCAAACACGGATGTACCATAGTGCATTGCGTGAGTCAGAACGTGAACGTTCGCCTCTGCCCATGGAACCATCTCACCATTAAACCAAATGAAATCTGCAGTTTTCGTTGCCATTTGTTGCCTTCCTTATGCACTTACGTGTTGTTGTAAGTTGTGATTTGGCAGTTCATCGTTGCGGATTTTTAGCACCTCAACCTTACGAACGTCCCACAACTTCTCTATTTGATTGATCAAAAACGAGATTGGTCGATCGCTGTCGACGATGATCTCGACGCTGGCTACTTTGCTTTCGTGGTTTTGCGTAGCAGCTACTTGTTTGATCACGAAGCCTCGGTGACGAATCACACGTAGAACGCGCTCCAACAGTACCGGTTTGTCATCGGCTTTGATGTCGAGTAAATATCTGTCCATGCGATTGTCTCCTATGTATTTTCCAACATATCACTGTTTGATGCGCCAGGTGGCACCAATGGCCACACGTTTTCTTCTTCATCAATCAAAACGTGAAGCATGTAAGAAGTTTCACTCGCTAGCATCTCTTTGAGAGCAGGTTCGACTTCTTCTTTCTTGGTGATGGTTTTGCCCGGGATATCGAACGCTTTTGCTAACATCACGAAATCTGGGTTGTCATCAAGAATGGTTTCACTGTGGCGACCGTCAAAGAACAATGACTGCCATTGGCGAACCATGCCAAGACGTTGGTTATTAAGAAGGACAATCTTCACTGGAATCTGACGACGCTTCAGCGTGCCCAATTCCTGAACGTTCATCATAAATGAACCGTCACCTGTAATAAGGATAGACTGATCATCAGGACGTGCGACTGCAGCGCCCATCGCTGCTGGCAAGCCAAAGCCCATGGTGCCAAGGCCAGCAGAAGTGATGAAATTTTGTGGTTCGCGTGGCTGGATATGTTGCGCTGCCCACATCTGGTGCTGACCGACGTCGGTCGAGACAATTGAGCTATCTGGCATCATGTCAGACAGCTGTTTAAGCAATAGCGGTGCGTAGATTAACTCGCCCGGGTGGTCGTAACGCCACTTAAAGCCGCTGCGCAGACTTTCACTGTGATGAACCCACGGTGAGATATCTTGAGTCAGTTCTAGCTGAGGGAGAATGGTGTTGATGTCGCCACGTAATGGTGCGTTGGCGTGGCGCAGTTTATGAATCTCCGCAGCATCAATGTCGATGTGAATCACTTTCGCATTTGGTGCAAACGTATCGAGCTTACCCGTCACACGGTCATCAAAACGCGCGCCAACCACAATCAATAGATCGGCTTCTTGAACCACTAGGTTAGCGGCTTTGGTGCCATGCATACCCAACATACCAAGATAGTGGGGATCATGGCGTTCAATGGTACCGAGGCCTTTTAATGTGCTAACTGCAGGCATTGGGTTTAAGCGAAGAAATTCGCGTACTGCATCGGTTGCTTTCGCAAGTTGCACGCCACCACCAACATACAACACTGGGCGAGTAGATGCTGCCAGCACATCTTGCGCACGTTTGATATCTTCAGCGCTGACATCTTCGATTGCTGGTGCTATGTATGGAGGAAGAAGGTCTGTGGGTGCTTGAGCGAGTTGAACGTCTTTGGCGATATCGACAATGACTGGACCCGGACGACCGGTTTTTGCGACCTCAAAGGCTTCGGCAAGTGTCGGAGCTAGATCTTCAATTTCGGTCACGAGATAGCTGTGCTTAGTACAGGCTAGGGACATTCCGATCACATCCATTTCTTGGAATGCATCGGTACCGATATGAGAGCTAGCAACCTGGCCTGTGATGGCAACTAGAGGTACGGAGTCAAGGAAAGCGTCGGCAAGGCCGGTAACAAGGTTAGTGGCTCCTGGGCCAGAAGTTGCCATGCACACAGCAACGTCTTGAGTGGAACGAGCCATCCCGATAGCTGCCATAGCGGCCCCTTGCTCGTGACGGCATAGGATGTGTTCCACCCCACCGTCATACAAAGCATCATAGATTGGCATGATGGCCCCGCCGGGGTAGCCAAAAACGGTTTCGATGCCTTGCTGTCTTAAAGCGGCTACGACAAGTTGTGCACCAGTCATCGTAAACCTCCTTTGCTACGTTGTGGCTCGTAGCGATTGCCATATTTATTGCACTTCATGTGCACTCCCATTCTTCCCGTTAAACTGTCCGAGGGTTAGACAGATGACAACTTGTAGTTGTAAAAAAACCCCCGGACTTTTCAGTGCGGGGGTTTTTTGTAATTTGTGGTTACCTTTCGCCCACAATACCCCGCGCGGTGCCAATAATGACCACGATAATCAGGGCTAGCAGTGCGTTGATATGAGCGAAAAGGTTCATCTGTCTGTCGTTCTTTTTTCGTTAAAAAATGTTGTGTAATGTTCTACGAAATTGTTTGCGTCATTAGTGGTATCACACAATTCCGCTGCATGACAAGCAAAAAGTCATTCTTTTTTCACATTAACTCTCAATTGGGACGCGGTATATAACATAACCAACCAGATAAAACATTTGTTTACAGAGTGTTCAAAAAAATTGAGGAACGTATGGGGCTGGCAATCATTCATAGTCGAGCAAGCGTCGGGGTGCAAGCGCCATCGGTTAGTGTAGAAGTTCATATCAGCAACGGCATGCCAGGGTTTACCTTAGTAGGCTTGCCAGAGACAACGGTAAAAGAGTCCAAAGATCGCGTACGCAGTGCGATCATTAATTCTAACTTTCAATTTCCTGCTAAGCGGATCACCGTGAACTTGGCTCCGGCAGATCTACCCAAGGAGGGAGGACGTTTTGATCTTCCTATTGCATTGGGAATTTTGGCCGCTTCGGAGCAAATCGCGACAGATAAGCTCAAAAACTACGAATTTGTTGGTGAGTTAGCACTATCTGGTGGTCTGAGGCCTGTAAAAGGTGTGCTGCCTGCTGCGCTGGAAGCTAGTAAGATTCAACGCCATTTGGTCGTCCCACATGTGAATGGCGATCAGGCGGCGCTGGTGGGGAAGGAACAACATAAATCGGCCCAATCATTACTGGAAGTATGTGCCGAGCTTTGTGGTCAACATCGACTGAATCTTTTTCAAACGCCTAAGCGAAAAACCATCGAAAAACATGGTCGAGACTTACAAGATATTATTGGCCAACAACAAGGTAAGCGAGCACTGGAGATTGCTGCCGCTGGAAACCACAACTTACTTTTCCTTGGCCCGCCAGGTACTGGAAAAACGATGTTGGCTTCGCGTTTGTGTGACTTATTACCGGAAATGAGTGACGAAGAAGCAATGGAAACCGCTTCGGTGGCATCGTTGACTCAGAGTGAAATTAATGAGCATAACTGGAAGTCGCGTCCGTTTCGTTCTCCGCATCATTCAAGTTCAATGGCGGCATTAGTCGGCGGTGGTTCGGTACCCAGACCAGGGGAGATCTCTTTAGCCCACAACGGGTTATTGTTTCTCGATGAAATGCCCGAATTTGATCGTAAAGTTCTGGACTCGTTACGCGAACCGCTCGAATCTGGCGAGATCATTATCTCTCGAGCGCAAGGTAAAACACGCTTTCCGGCTCGCTTCCAATTAGTTGGAGCATTGAACCCAAGCCCGACAGGATATTACGAAGGCAATCAAGCGCGCACCAATCCACAAGCTATTTTGCGCTACCTTGGTCGATTATCTGGACCACTGTTAGATCGCTTTGATATGTCTTTAGAAATCCCAGCTTTGCCCAAAGGGACATTAGCAGAAGGAGGTGATCGCGGTGAGCCGACTGCTATCGTAAAAGCGCGTGTGAGCCATGCGCGTAACAATATGCTAAACCGCAGTGGTAAGGTCAATGCACTGCTAGGTAGTCGAGAAATTGAGGCGTTTTGTCCCTTGCATAAGAGTGATGCTGAGTTTCTTGAAACCGCTTTGCATCGTTTAGGGCTCTCGATTCGTGCGTATCATCGTATTATCAAAGTGGCGCGAACAATCGCCGATCTGGATGGGGCGGAGCAAATTGAACGAACGCACTTGGCTGAGGCACTTGGGTATCGAGCGATGGACCGTTTACTGAAACAGCTTACGGCGCAAGCGGTATAGACAGCAAAGTGTCATCGCAACAAGTGTTGTAAGCACCTTGTTGCGATGAAGGACGTTAGAAGGTGTAGTTGAGACCAAGCGACAATAGGTACTCTTTCTCCTCATAAAACGTTATATTCGAGTCAGTTTGGCTATAGCCGGCTAAAGAAATGAACGACCAGTCTTGCCAGTCAAATACGTTTTGATATTCGTAGGCCGCAAATAGGCTGATGGTGTCGTCATTTCGTGTTTTAGCAAAAGTTTGGCTAGCGGCTTGATAGTCTTTCCATGCGTAACCCGCGGTGAGAGCCAATCGATGGCGGTTGATAAATTTAAACCAGCTAATGTCAAATCCGTACGAATCAAATGACTCCGCCTTACCGTCGGCATCTTGATTGATGTAGGTGAAAGCGGGTTGCAACATAGACGTTTGGTTGAGTGGAATGCGATAGTCGCCTTTGACATAGTAAAGGTTAGCATCGCGAGCAAGTGAGCGGTCTGTCACTTCCTCCTGCTCGATGTCTTTATCAGCATAAGCAAGATCAAGGTTGAAGTTCTTATCAATTAACCCTTTGATCTGAAAGCGATACGCATTGCCGTCAACATCCGTCTCTTTACGTGCGGTTCCTACTTGATAAGGGTTGCGCCAAGTTTCGCCTTTGAGTACCGTCGGCAGATAGGAAACATCGATCACGGTGCCAGATTGTAGCTCGTGTTGATAGCCCAACTGAAAAGCGAGTGTACCTACCGCGACATCTGAGCGTGTGGTACCGGCGTAAACTTGGTGGTTGAGTCGGCTACCAAAGGTGTATGTCACACTCCCTAGCGGTGCAGCGATAACGGAACTGTCACTATCGGCACGCTTATCGAGAGAATCGATGGTGTTACTATTTTCTGTATTGAAATTGGATTCTGATGATATGAATCCGGCATTCAGCGAAATTTCACCGCCAAAACCTGCGGTTTCAGCGAGTTGAGCCTGAGCAGAACTGACGACAAAGGCCAAAGGCAAGAGAAGTAGCCTTGGTTTCATTCGTTATCTCCTTGTTGTCGAATGAGTGGTGCACATATTGGTTGCGGTAACAAATCTGACCATTCCCACGCATGTTCCAATGTGGCAAAGGCGCAGTATAATTACACGCTGTTTTATTCTTCACACATTATCACTGTTGTTTGACTATCATGTTGGCATATTTGTTATTTTTTTTTAACGCTTCTTTTGTGATTCTCAATTCTGCGGTTTGTTCACTCGCAATTTGTGTTATCGCTGTATTTAAAATATTGCTTCCTGGCGTAAAGCTAAAAGCGATAGCGACCGCTTGTGCCAATAAGGTGATGTGGTTATGGGCTACCGTTAATGCGTGCATTCTGGCGGTATCTAACCGTGTTGAGTGGGATGTTCAGGGCGGTGAAGCGCTTAAAAAAGACGGGTGGTATCTGCTGATCAGTAATCATCTCAGTTGGACAGATATTGTTGTGCTTTGCTGCGTGTTTAAAGACCGTATTCCCATGCCGAAGTTTTTCCTCAAGCAACAACTGCTGTATGTGCCTTTCATCGGGATGGCGTGTTGGGCGCTCGATATGCCATTTATGCGTCGCTATTCGCGAGAGTATCTGATCCGCAACCCTCATAAGCGAGGTCAAGATTTAGAAACGACACGTCGCTCGTGCGCTAAATTCAAACACACTCCAACCACAGTGGTTAACTATGTCGAAGGAACCCGATTTACCGAAGAAAAGCAGCGTAAGAGTAAAGCAAACTATCAATATTTGCTGCAACCAAAATCGGGCGGGATTGCGTACACGTTAGCGGCGATGGGGGAACAGTTCGAGAGCATTATCGACGTTACGTTGGCGTACCCAGAAAATACGCATAAACCGTTCAAGGATTTATTGATGGGTCGAATGGGCAAGGTGGTTGTGCGTGTGAATGTGTTACCCGTTGATGAACGAGTGCTCGGTGATTACTTCAACGATAAGCCCTATAAGCGGCAATTTCAGCAATGGCTGAGTGATGTGTGGCAAGAAAAAGATCGGTTACTACAAGAGATTTACAAGTAAACAAAAGGGGAGCGATGTGCTCCCCTTTTGATTGATATCGATGTGCTTATTTTTTTAGTGTCAGCAAGTAGTTCACCAGAGAGAAGTACTCATCCATCGTTTTGATGCTTTGTGCTTGAACTAGGTATTTGTTGTTAACGATAACCGCAGGAACGCCGGTTAGACCGCTGTTTTCAAATTGCTTGTCCATACGGCGAACCATTGAATCAACCGCGAAGCCTTTGAATGCAGAATCGAATTTTTTCGCATCTACACCTTCATCAAGGAAGATTTGACGAAGTTCTTCATCATTACGTGGTGCTTTCTTTAGATTGTGGATGCGGTTAAACATCACTGGCACCATTTTGTCTTCCACTTTTAGTGCAACCATCGTTGCGTAGGCTTTGCTCATTGATGGGCCCATGTTGCCACCCATGAAAGAAACGTGGTTTTTTAATAGCTTAGTACCTTCTGGCAACTGCTTTTTCAGTTGCTGGATAACTGGTTCAAAGCTATTACAGTGCGGGCAGTAGAAAGAGAAAAACTCCGTCACAAGAGGTTTTTTTGATGCCTCAAGATCCAATACTTTGTAATGTTCACCTTCTTTGAATTGCGCTGCATGTGCCGACAGGCTTAACATCAGCATAGAAAACAGTGCGAACAGTTTTTTCATCGAAATATCTCCATTTTTGAATTTTTGGCCTGACTTACCATTGAGGCATTAAAGACAGCGGTGCTTCTTCTAAAGCGGCGATCTGCTCTTTAAATGCAAGGACCTGACCTTCCCAGTATTTTGGCTCATTAAACCATGGAAAAGCGAGAGGAAATGCAGGGTCATGCCAACGTTTTGCTAGCCATGCCATATAGTGCACCATTCGTAGACCGCGAAGTGGCTCGATTAGTTTCAATTCTGCAGGATTAAAGTCGCAAAACTCTTGGTAAGCCTCTAAAACAATATCCAACTGTATCAGTTTGTCTTGGCGTTCACCGTTCAGTAGCATCCATAAGTCTTGTACTGCAGGGCCGTTACGAGCGTCATCCAAATCAACAAACATAGGGCCATCTCGCCACAAAATATTGCCTGGGTGGCAATCGCCATGCAAACGAATCATATTGAAGCCTTCGTGCCAGTGGCTTTCAATTGATTTGATCAGCATATCCAAGTCATTGAAGAAGCTGTTCTCCAAGTGCATTGGAATCATATTGGCGTTTTGCAGAATCTCTCTTGGTTGATACAGGTATTCTTGTAAGCCGATCGTAGGGCGATGTTGGAAGGCTTGGCGGCTGCCGACTTTATGGATTCGGCCAAGGAAACGCCCTACACCTTCGAGCTGATCTAAATTGTCAACCTCGTATTGGCGACCACCCACGCTATCAAACAGCGCAAAAGCATAGCCTTGATAGTGATGCAGGGTTTCACCGTTGATGCGCACAGGTGGTGCGACGGGGATCTCATTGCCAATCAGCTCTAAAGTAAAGTCGTGCTCCTCTTGGATCTGTTCATTGCTCCAACGTTCAGGACGGTAAAACTTGACGACATAACGACGACGCTCTTCGTCAGTAAATTGATAAACACGGTTTTCGTAGCTATTGAGGGGAAGAAAGCCTGATTCTGCGCGAACGCCGATGCTTTCTAACGCGTACCACATAAAGTCTGGGGTAAGGGCGTCAAAGTTAAACATACTTTGGGACATATAAACAAAAAGGCTCATTACTGAGCCTTTTTCCATTAGTCATCGAAGTTATAGCTTCTTGATAAATCGGCTTTCCACTTCAATGGTGAATTCGTTGCTCTTATCGGTGAGTATAAACTGAATTGTCGTAATCGCAGAGTTTAGCTTGTCAGGATCGGCACCAAGACTCATTGGCAGGTTCAATACCTCACCTGGCTGGACCTGAATTGTCTGCTTACCATACCAGCTTACATCGGATAGCCCTTCAACATCCAACGAGTACTCTTGCACTTGCTGAGTTTTGTTGATCACCTTGAGGGTGTAGGTGTTTTCTACTTCTCCCGAGCTATTAACGCGGAACAGTTGGTTACGGTCGCGAATAACACTCATGCCGGCTGGGTCTACCGCTGCAATTTGGGCAAAGAAAAGACCGACCATGACTAGTAGTACGGCACCATAGCCTAGCAGCTTCGGACGCATGACTTTGGTACTCTTACCCGATAAGCGGTGCTCGGTGGTGTAACTAATTAGGCCTTTCTCGTAACCCATGCGATCCATGGTGTTGTCACACGCATCAATACAGGCGCCACAGTTGATACATTCATACTGCAAGCCGTCACGAATATCGATACCTGTTGGGCACACCTGCACACACAAATCACAATCAATACAATCACCCAAACCAAGTTGCTTTGGATCGGCTTTACGCGGACGTGGGCCACGTTTTTCCCCACGTTTTGCATCGTAGCCAACGATGAAGGTGTCTTTATCAAACATGGCAGACTGGAAGCGCGCGTAAGGACACATGTGAATACACATGATGGAACGCATCCAACCAGCATTACCATAGGTACAAATGGCAAAGAACATTACCCAAAAGACGGGCCAAAAGTTGGCGTTAAAGGTGAAAAAGTCGATAACCAATTGCTTCATTGGTACGAAGTAGCCAACAAAAGTAAAACCAGTGGCGAGCGCTATGGTAAACCAAGCTATATGTTTGACGGTTTTACGCATCGCTAAATTCGCCGTCAGCTTATTGGAGTCTTGTTTGCGGCGTTTATTGGCACTACCTTCGAGCTTCTCTTCAAACCAGATATACATGAAGGTCCAGACGGTTTGTGGGCAGAGATAGCCACACCAAACTCGACCTAAGAAGGTGGTAATAAAGAACAACCCAAACGCCGCGATCACAAATAGCAAGGCGAGTAGGGTAAGATCTTGCGGATACAATGTGGTACCGAAAAAGTTGAACTGCTGGTTGCCAATGTCGAGCAAGATCGCTTGACGTTCACCGTAAGGGATCCACGGTATCAAAGCGAAGAGAAGCAGTAAGAACCAACCACCGTAACGACGCAGTTTCTGGTAAGTCCCTTTGCTTTCGCGTACATAGATGCGATTACTTGGGTTGAACCGATCCCCATTCCCTTTATGAGTCTTAGGGTTGTAGGTTTTAGGAGTCACATCTTTGATATCGATCTTATCCTGACTCATGCACTCATCCTTCTTAGGCTTTTATAATGTACGGCGTCATTTCTATTGATGTCGCTCGATGACATTGCTACTTCGTCCTTATCATAAATCATGACCGGACATAATTATTTTAGTAAATACTGATGAACGGCGATTATACAATCAATAACAATTCCTTTTCTTTAACGCAGTCAATGTTTAACAACAAAAATCAGTACAGTTAACCTGATAATTGGCTGAACAGTTATAACCAATTGTGGGACTAAAAACTTTGGTTATAAAAAAGCGACTCACAGAGAGAGTCGCTTAAAGAATACTGGCTGTTGAGCTGGTTATTTGATGATGCCACGAGCGCGTAGGATCGCCGTTTTAAAATCGTCCTCTTGGTCTTTTTTGAGTCCAGGGATCATTTCATCTTTGCTGCTATTACGCATTTTAAGGTGGTAGATCAGTACATCGTCGGTCAGATCTTCTAGCTTTCCTTCATAGCCTGCTTCTTTTGCCAGCTTAACGATGAACTGCAATAGGTTCAGCTCCTGATCTTTATGCCATTCAGGCTCTAGTAGCTCAAGCAGCTCTTCAATGCGATGACACTTCATTTCTTTCTCCACAGAATTTATAGGTGTAATTAGCAGTAAAGGTACCAAATTGCTTTGCTAAGACCAAATAGGAAAAACGATCTCTTTCACCGTGGTTTGTTCTAAGTCTTTGAAGTTTTATGAGTTGCGTGCAAAGAAAAAAGCGCAGCTGGCGCCGCGCTTTTGATTAAGCTGCTTTGATAACTTTGGCCGGAACACTCGACATCATTGCTGTCTTCTCAACCAATGTCATTGCTGGCGCAACTTGCTTTGCCTTTGGTGCAGTAGTAAAGCCACTGCGGCGGCGCATTGCACTAGTATTAGTGTGTGCGAACCTGACTGTTGTTGGGCGCATTAATTTACCTAACTGTCAGGCATATCCATTGCCGATGTAATGGCCTGAATCATTATGAGCTAGGCTCCAACAAGATTGAAGAATCACTCTTCTGGCTCTCGCCAATCCAGTTAATGAGTCAGGAATACCGATATGCATGCATATCAAGTGTAAGATTAGCATCCTTGTAATAATTGGTCGATAGTTGAGCAATTGAATTGTTTAGATTTTGTCATTTTGTCGCGATGTTCGAGGCAATTTTTGTTTGATCCCACGATCAGCAGTAGTAGTATGAGATCTCGATGAAGGAGGTGCCTATGTCATTTTTGAAGAAGACACTTGCCAGTTTTGGGATTGGGAGCGCGAAGGTCGACTCAATCTTAAACCAAGACGTGCTATACCCAGGTCAAAGTGTGGATGTGTCTATCCATGTATATGGTGGTGCGACTGAACAAGCGATCGACAACATTGATTTAAAACTCTGTTGCCGCTACATCGCAGAAGCCCCTGATGACCGTGGTGCGCGAGAAGGACACAGCATGCGCCGAGTACCTCAAACTCATGTGCTTGCTAAGTGGAGTCTCCCTTACGCATTTACCATCCATTCCGGCGAAGAGCGTACCTTCGATGTTAAGCTCGATGTGCCTTGGAACACGCCTATCACCATTGGTGATGCCAAAGTATGGTTAGAAACCGGCTTAGACGTTGCCGCTGCTTTGGATCCGACTGATAAAGACATCCTCACCGTTCGACCTGATCCACTGATGGATGCGGTACTATCTGCATTTGAAGCGCAAGGTTTACGAATTCGCCAGGTGGAATGCGAGGAAGTGAAAGGATTCGATCTACCATTTGTGCAAGAGTTTGAACTGGTGCCAACCGACGGACCTTACCACGGCGTGTGGCGCGAATTAGAATTTGTTGCCCACCGCAGTGAGCAAGAGCTCAAGTTGTGGTTTGAAGTTGACCGCACACGCAAGGGGCAAGGTGGCATGCTCGCGAGCTTACTGGGTAGTGGCAAACTCAAGCGAGAGCTGACCATTCCTGCCACGACTAAGCCAGATCAAGTTGGCGAACTGGTACTCAATTATCTCGATCAAACTACTGCCGTTCATGAGTCTTAATTTAAGCTTACACGTGTAAGCCTAATGTGCCATACTAGAGCAAATTTCAAACTCTAGTATAGGCGCATTGATGTCCGAGCTGCAGAAACCTCAATACAGTCAACGTGAAGAACTGGCCAATACCATCACCCACGGTATAGGGATGATTTTTGGTATTGTTGGCTTGATACTGCTGTTAGTTAAAGCCATAGACCATCAAGCTGACACTTTAACGCTTACCAGTATGGCGATTTATGGAGCGAGTATTATCGTGCTATTTTTGGCCTCGACGCTCTATCATGCGATCCCTCATCCCAAAGCGAAACGTTGGCTAAAAACCTTCGACCATTGTGCTATTTATCTTTTGATAGCAGGCAGCTATACCCCTTTCTTGTTAGTCAGCTTAAGAACACCTCTAGCATTTGGGTTGATGATCGTTATTTGGAGCATTGCGTTGATTGGCATCATCATGAAAGTTGCGTTCGTCTATCGATTTAAAAAGCTTTCTTTGATGACGTATTTGGTGATGGGATGGTTATCGCTGATTGTGATTTATCAATTAGCTATTAACTTGGATGTCGGCGGACTTACACTGCTTGCTGCTGGTGGAATTGTGTATTCACTAGGGGTAATCTTCTACGTCGCGAAGCGCATTCCCTTTAACCATGCGATCTGGCACGGCTTTGTTTTGGCTGGCTGCGTGTGCCATTTCTTTGCGATTTATTACTTTGTTGAGCCTATCTAGCCGATAGGCTCAACAAAGAATATTAAACACGTATTAGCGAGTTTTTACCTCTAGCACTTTGGCAGAAAACTGGTATTGCTGTGATTGCGGTACAGCCAATTTAATGCTCTTACCTTGTTCCGCTTGCTGTGGTCGCAGGTAGGTATCCGCCATGCGCTTGATGGATTGCCAAACCGTCACGTTTTCTTTTGCCAGTTGCTGACCAGACATATCAAACACTTGCACCTCAACTTCCACTTGAATGACAGATTGAGAGCTTTGGTTAGTGATTGATGTAGGTAAAATAAGCTCACCGCTTTGATAGCTTGCTGAACCAATCAATATATCCACACCTGAATCTGATAGCTGCATGGTTGGCTTTTTGGCGTTTACCACTACGGTCGTGCCAACGGTTTTCGTTACCACAGGAATTGTCGCAATCGCAGGAGCTGCGATTGTTTCAACTACGCTTGCTGTTGTTTGTGTCTCCGTCGCTTGTTGCGCCGGTTTTTTCATGACGTACTCCCAGGTAAAGTCATCGTTCAACTTCACTTCTCGACCATCGGCTAAAGTGATGACCTCGGCGGCGTATGTGGATGAGGCGGCAAGTAGGGTCGCCAGAGTAATCCATGTTTTCATTGTTATACCTTTTAATTAGAGTCTGCTTAGCGGCGCCAAAACGCAGGAAAGAACAGTACAAGAATAGTCAGAATTTCCAAGCGGCCCATTAACATCCCAAAGCTTAAGAGCCATTTGGCAGTATCGGGCAGAGGCGCGAAGTTGCCTGTCGGGCCAATCACACTGCCCATACCAGGGCCAACATTGGCAACGGCGGTGATTGAGCCAGAAATACTGGTCACAGGGTCGAGGCCAAGAGCACTTAAACAACCCGCGATAAAGATAATGGTGATAAAAAACATCAAGCCAAATGCCACCACTGAGCGAACAATATCATCATTCACCGGTCGCTGGTTATAACGCTGTACAAACACCCCAGAAGGGTGAATCAACTTCATCATTTGTTTGTTTAGCAGCGTCATTGCAATTTGGAAGCGGAAGATTTTGATCCCGCCAGACGTTGATCCTGAGCATGCTCCCGCCATCATTAAGAATGCGAAAAGAGTAGTGGGTAATGCGCCCCATGCGGTGAAGTCTTCTAAGCCAAAGCCAGTTGTGGTGACGACAGAGACAATATTAAACATCGACACTCGCAGGGCATCCAAAATGGTGTACCCATCTCGAATCACTAGCCAAGCTGAAATCACTAAGCTAGAGAATACGAACAGGTACGCAAATCCTCTAACTTGAGCGTCGTTAACCAACACATCAATACGGCGTTTACGTAATGCGGCGATAAAGAGCAAAAACGGCAAACCACCTAAGAACATAAAGGTAGTGGCCACCCAATGTGCGCCATTAGAGAAGTGGTTCATTGACCCATCAGATGTAGAGTATCCACCCGTCGATAGCGTAGTAAAGGCATGGTTGATTGCTTCGAACAGGTTCATGCCGGTGACCAAGTAGCCCAAAATACATAAGCCTGTTAGCATCAAATAAACCGCTACGATGTTTTTGGCGACCGTTTTCGCTCTTGGACTACTTTTATCCGACCAATCTGATGATTCGGTTTGGAATAGCTTCATACCACCGACATTCAGCATAGGTAACACTGCTACCGCCATCACGATAAAACCAATGCCACCAAGCCACTGTAAAATAGAGCGCCACAGCAAGATGCTCGGCGCCATGTTGTCTAGGCCACTGAGCACCGTTGAGCCCGTCGTGGTGATACCCGACATCGTTTCGAAGTAGGCGTCGGTGAAGCTGATGTGGTTGATAAACACAAATGGCAAGGCGGCAAACGCACTCGCGATGGTCCAAACCAAACTGGTGATGAGGAACATATCGCGTACGCTGAGTTTGAACTTGGCGGTTCGACCTATCGTTAGGCAGATGAAGGCGGCAAGGTGCGTGATCACAACGGCTTGGGCGAAATCGAGGAACCCCCCCGTACCGGTAAAGAAAGCGACCAAAGTCGGCACGTACATAAACAGGGCCAGTTTGGATAAAACCAGCCCGATAACAAACAGTACGGGACGTAAGTTGACCATAGGAAAATCCTAGAGGAAGAATGGACTCGGCTGGAATAGCGCTTCGACGTCTGATACGTATTTTTTGTTGACCAGGAACATCACCACATGGTCATCCTGCTCGATGACCGTACGGTCGTGGGCAATAAGAACTTCTTCGCCACGAACGATAGCACCAATGGTGGTCCCAGGTGGAAGCTTTATATCTCCAATCGCACGTCCAACCACTTTAGATGTACTTTCATCACCGTGAGCGACGGCTTCAATCGCTTCCGCAGCGCCGCGGCGAAGTGAGGATACGTTTACGATATCAGCGCGACGAACGTGCGTTAGCAAGGCTGAAATAGTGGCTTGCTGAGGTGAGATTGCTACATCAATTACGCCGCCTTGTACCAGGTCTACATAAGCGCCACGTTGGATCAGCACCATCACTTTTTTAGCGCCCATGCGTTTTGCCAACATTGCAGACATGATGTTGGTTTCATCTTCGTTGGTCAGCGCGATGAAGACGTCGACTTGGTCGATGTTCTCTTCCGAGAGAAGCTCTTGGTCTGCCGCATCACCGCAGAACACGATGGTGTTTTCTAGTTGCTCAGAGAGCTTTTCTGCACGCTGGTAGTTACGCTCAATCAGCTTCACGCTGTAAGTTTGCTCTAGGCGTTTTGCCAAGCTTGCGCCAATGTTACCCCCGCCAACAATCATGATGCGGCGGTACGGTTTTTCTAGGCGCTGAAGCTCACTCATCACTGAGCGAATATGATTACTTGCTGCAACGAAGAACACTTCATCGTCGGCTTCAATAATGGTGGTACCTTGTGGGCGAATCGGACGGCCTTGACGGAAAATCGCCGCCACACGGGTATCGATGTGCGGCATGTGCTCACGCAAAGCAGACAGCGCGTTACCCACCAACGGGCCACCATAGTAAGCTTTCACCGCCACTAGGCTGACTTTCTGTTCAGCAAAACTCACCACTTGCAGCGCGCCTGGGTATTGGATCAGACGTTCGATATAGCTCGTGACGAGTTCTTCTGGTGCGATAAGGTGATCAACAGGAATAGCACCAGATTTAAACAGGGCTTCTTTTTCGGCCAGATATTCTGGAGAGCGAATACGCGCAACGCGGTTTGGGGTATTGAATAGAGTGAACGCGACCTGACAGGCGGCCATGTTGGTTTCATCAGTGTTGGTTACTGCGACGAGCATATCGGCGTCTTGCGCGCCAGCTTCGTGTAGCACGTCTGGATGGCTCGCATGGCCATTGACCACACGTAGGTCGTATTTGTCCTGCAATTCACGCAGTCGGTCGGCATTATTGTCGACGATGGTGATGTCGTTGTTTTCACCCACTAGGTTTTCTGCCAGTGTGCCGCCAACCTGACCTGCACCAAGAATAATGATCTTCATACTCTTTTCTCGTATCTGAAAAAGGCGATTGAAATCACTTCAATCGCCCTATTTAGCATGCTGTTACGCGTGTGTTTTAGTTAGCACTGCGTAGTAGAAACCATCCATATCTTCTTCGCCTGGTAGAATTTGACGACCAGGCTGGTCGGGATCAGAATCCAGCAGTTGCGCATCCGCGGTACGTGCTAAAAACGCTTTTACTTGCTCCACGTTTTCTTGCGGTGTGATTGAACAAGTCGCGTAAACCATGGTGCCGCCGGGCTTCAGTTGCGTCCACATGGCATCAAAAATTTCACTTTGCAGCTCTGCTAATGCGGCGATGTCGTCTGCACGACGTAGCCATTTGATGTCTGGGTGACGACGAATCACGCCAGTCGCAGAACATGGGGCATCCAGCAAAATGCGATCAAATTGCTCGCCTTGCCACCATTCTTGTGGATTACGCGCATCACCGCAAACCACTTTTGCCTGAAGGTTGAGACGCTTCAGGTTTTCATGCACACGTTTCAAGCGTGTGTCGTCGCAGTCAATCGCGACCACTTCACTGCCCGACGTGCGCTCTAGAATGTGCGCCGTCTTGCCACCTGGCGCTGCACAGCAATCTAAAATCCGTTCGCCGTCTTGTGGTTTTAGGTAGTTGATCGAAAGCTGAGCTGCCGCATCTTGTACCGAAACCCAACCTTTCTCAAAACCAGGCAGCTTCATCACATCACATGGTGCGGCCAATTTTATGGCGTCCATTGCTTCTGTGTGTGGCGTGCTATCAATGTTTTCATTTTTGAGCAGCGCAAGGTATTCATCACGAGTGTGATGTTGTTGGTTCACACGCAGCCACATTGGTGCTTTTTGATTGTTTGCTTCAACAATGCTTTCCCATTGCTGTGGGTAGGCCTCTTGCAGCAGTTTTAGTAACCAGCTTGGATGACCGTACTTGCCAGCGTTGTTGCTGACGGCCATTTGGTCGAGTTCTTCTTGGTTGCGCTGGTAGTTACGCAATACAGCGTTAATCAAACCACGCAGACGAGGACCCTTCAGCTCTTTAGTGCCTTCAACTGTTTCACCGACAGCTGCGTGCGCAGGAATACGCATGAAGCTCAGTTGGTAAATACCAACCAGAATTAGGTGATGGAATACACGTTGTTTGCCTTTGAGCGGCTTATCCATCAACTGGTTTGCGATCATTTCTAGGCGAGGTAGGTAACGTAGCGCACCGTAACAAATCTCTTGTAGCAGAGCATGGTCACGAGGTCGTACCGTTTGTTGAGCCGCTGGAAGAGCGCTTGAAAGTGAGTGGCCCTTGTCGACGACAAGATACAGGACGTTAGCAGCCGCAGCGCGAACATTCATGATGAGTACCTTAAAGTAAAGGAGGGCATCTCTGCCCTCTAAAAGTTCGTATAATTGGGGATAATAACCCCTAGTATGGCTTAAACCAGCAGAGTGCCAACTTCAAACCAAGCCGCACGCGAATTCAGAATATCCTGAACTGACATGGCTTTTTTGCCAGGAACTTGCAGTTGCTCTAGCACCAGTACGCCGTTGCCTGTCGCAACATAAATACCGGTTTTATCTGCTTGTACGATGGTGCCGGCTGGTTTGTCACTGGTTTGCTCTGCCACACGGCTTTGCCATACTTTGATGCTGTTTTCTGCCGCCTCAAAGTGGCTCATTGGCCATGGGTTAAATGCACGAACGCAGCGCTCAATGTGCGTCGCATCGTCGTTCCAATTGATGCGTGCTTCTTCTTTGCTGAGCTTTTTCGCGTAGTTCGCGAGCTCATCGTCTTGCTTCACTGGCACTGCCTTACCCGCAGCAATGTCTGCTAGGCAGTCAATCAGGGCTTCTGGGCCAAGCTCAGCCAATTTTTCGTACATTGAAGCGCTGGTATCTGTCGCTTCGATTGGCAGCGTGGCAATCTTCAGCATATCACCAGTGTCGAGACCGATATCCATCTGCATTATGGTCACGCCAGTTTCTGCATCGCCCGCCCAAATAGAGCGTTGGATTGGCGCCGCACCACGCCAACGAGGTAGGATAGAACCATGTACGTTGATACAACCCAGTTTAGGGGTATCAAGAACCGCTTGTGGCAGTAGCATACCGTACGCCACGACAACCATGAGGTCGGCGTTCAGATCGGCAAGTTCTTGTTTCGCTTCGTCGGACTTAAAGCTTTCAGGTTGGTAAACCGGGATATTGTGTTCTAGCGCCAGTTGTTTTACCGGTGGCGCAGCCAATTTTTTGCCACGACCCGCTGGACGATCTGGGTTTGTGTAAACCGCGGTGACTTCATGCTCCGAAGACAACAACGCCGCCAAGTGACGGGCGGCGAAATCCGGAGTACCTGCAAAGACAATTCGTAAAGACTGACTCAAGGTAGACTTCCTTCTAATTGGTATGGTTCGAGATTAAGCGTTTTGCTGCTTCTCGTTAAAGCGTTTGATTTTCGCTAGCTTGTCCTGAATGCGTTTGCGTTTCAGTGGCGATAGGTAATCCACGAACAGCTTACCTTGTAAGTGATCAAGCTCGTGTTGAACACAAATCGCTAACAGGTCGTCGGCTTCAAAGGTGAACTCTTTGCCATCACGATCCAGTGCTTTAACGGTAACTTCTGCAGCGCGAGGCACAAGTGCGCGTGCACCTGGTACCGACAGACAGCCTTCTTCGATGCCATCTTCGCCACGCTTTTCCAGAATCTCAGGGTTGATTAGCACCATCGGCTCATCGCGAGTTTCTGAAATATCAATCACTACGATACGTTTGTGGATATCAACCTGCGTTGCAGCAAGGCCAATACCTTCTTCGTCGTACATGGTTTCAATCATGTCATCGACGATTTTTTGAATCTCAGGCGTCACCGCTTCAACAGGCTTTGCGACTGTGCGCAGGCGATCATCCGGGAATGTTAATACTTGTAATACAGACATATTCACTCGAAATATTGAACTGTGCCGAAACAGCACAAACCTTGTTGGCTCAATTCTAGACATTTTATAGCCTAAATGACAGCATCCTTGCACCAATTTCCATTCTGGTTCCTGCTTAATAGACCAAGGACGAGGGTCATGAATCGAATTTTCCGCAACGTTGCCAGTGTTACGTTGCCGTTACTTTTCTCTTTCAACGCTGTAGCAAATGTGGATGCGAACCCACTGACTGTTAAAGATGATGCGCCACAAACGTATGTAGTCGTGAAGGGCGATACGCTATGGGATATTTCGGCCATGTACTTAGATAGCCCGTGGTTGTGGCCTCGTTTATGGCAAGTAAACCCGGAAATCGATAACCCTCATTTAATTTATCCCGGAGACAAGCTGTCTTTGGTGTGGATTAACGGTCAGCCCGTGTTGAGCCTAAAACCGGTTAAGAAGCTGAGCCCGAAAGCTCGCATCACAGAAAAGAAAGCCGTACCAACGGTCGCGGAAGGTTTGGTGATGCCTTACCTTAAATCGGATCGGTTGCTAGATAAAGATTCGTTGAACAGAGCAGCAAAAGTGATGGGTAGCAGCAAAGGCAGTAAGTATCTGACTGCAGAAGATGTGCTGTATATCAATGGCAATCAGACCGCGACAGGTTGGGCTATTTACCGACCAGTAGCTACCTTTTCGCGTGACGATGTGTCCGAAGAGATTACCGCGCTGCGTTTGATTGCCAAAGGCGAGCTCGTTGAAGCTTCGAGTGATTATTCAGGTTTGAAGCTTACATCGCAAATGCAAGAAATCCTACGTAACGATATCGCGTTGCCAAATCAATCGGTTGAGAATACTGACTTCACAACAACGTTCTATCCGCTGCCGTCGCCACAAGGCAGTTCTGCAAAGTTGCTAGGTAATATCGAAGGTATTCGCTTTAGTTCAACTAACCAAGTTGTGGTGATTGATAAAGGCACGTCAGACAATCTGAAGCAAGGCAGTGTGTTTGATTTAAAAGAAGACGCGCACCCAGTTTACAAAGACGGCGATGAGTTCAAGAAAGAGTTTGGCGTGCTTGATAAGAAAATTACTTTGCCTCAAAGCAAAGTTGGTGAGTTGCTGGTCATTCGCCCTTATGAGTACTTTAGCTTGGCACTGATCACTAACAGTACGAAACCCATTAACCAAGATATTTCGGTGGTGTCACCGTTGGCGGACGAATTAACCATCGATGAATCGACGAAATAACGATGATCTCGCTGCCTGGTTAAAACTGAGTTGTTTACCAGGCATTGGCGGCGTCAAAATGAATAAGCTACTGGCAAGAGACACGCCACGTAACATCGTAAACTTCTCTCCTGAACAGCTACAACAACTTGGGTTAACAACTAAGCAAATTCAAGCTTGGGCTTCAACAGATAAAGAAGTCGATGCTTGTTTAAGCTGGCTTGAGGCTTCTACAAATCATCATATCCTGACACTGACTGACCCGTGTTATCCACCTCAGCTCAAACAAATCGTTGCACCGCCACCTCTACTTTTTGTTCAAGGATACCCTACTTGTCTTTCTCTGCCACAAATCGCGATGGTTGGAAGTCGAAATGCGAGTATTGATGGATTACAGCATGCACGTCAGTTTGCTGCAGAGTTTGTTCAGCACGATTTTATTGTCACCAGTGGTCTCGCTTTAGGCATTGATGGTCATGCGCATGATGGTGCGTTGCAAGCGGGTGGTAAGACGATTGCGGTGCTAGGATCTGGCTTAGAAAATATTTATCCGGCACGTCATCGTGGTTTAGCGCAACGTGTTATTGAACATGGGGCTTTGGTGTCTGAGTTTCGGCCTAATGCCAAGCCGCGCCCAGAAAACTTCCCGCGTCGTAATCGTATTATTAGTGGATTATCGCTTGGTGTACTGGTCGTCGAGGCGGCGAAAAAGAGCGGCTCGTTAATTACAGCTCGTTACGCGCTTGAGCAAGGTCGAGAAGTATTTGCTCTGCCAGCGTCAATCAATGCCCCCAATGCCTGCGGTGGAAACCAGTTGATACGTCATGGCGCTTGCCTCGTAGAAAAGACGAAAGATGTCTTAGATGAAATACAGTCCTTGCTTGATTGGTCTATTAATCAGAGTACCGATTTATTTTCTACGTTAAATGATGAAGAAGAATTGCCATTTCCTCAGCTGTTAGCTAACGTAGGAAGTGAAGCTACACCGGTTGATATTCTTGCAAACAGGACCAATATACCTGTCCAAGAAGTCATGATGCAGCTCTTAGAGTTAGAACTCTCTGGGCATGTCGTTGCGGTTTCAGGTGGCTATATTCGAAAGGGGAGGGGCTAGCTATGATGATGGATATACTGATGTATCTATTCGAAACCTACATCCATAGCGATGCAGAGTTACAGGTCGAACAAGACGAGTTGGAAGAAGAGTTGCTTCGTGCAGGCTTCCAACAAAAAGATATCTACAAAGCCCTTGTCTGGTTAGAAGAGCTTGCCGCATTGCAGCAAAGTGACACCTCTTCTGCAATCTCGACTTGCATGGCTTCGTCATCAACTCGTATCTACACAGCGAAAGAGATGCAGCGTTTAGATTTGGAATGCCGAGGATTTCTATTGTTTCTCGAGCAAATCAATGTGTTAACCACAGAAACTCGCGAAATGGTGATTGACCGAGTGATGGGATTAGAAACGAGTGAGTTTGAGCTTGAAGACCTCAAATGGATCATTCTGATGGTGCTGTTTAATGTGCCTGGCAACGAAAACGCTTACACGCTAATGGAAGAGCTGTTGTACACCAAGGAACAAGGGATTCTTCACTAACCATCTGGGCAAGTTCGAGTTTAGCTAGAATAAACGCGAGCTTGTCTTTTTGTGTGTTTTTCACGAAACGGTAAGTATGAGTAGTAAAATCGACAACACCCTTTTCTCTGCCCATGAACACGCTTTGGAACACGAGCCGTGTCCAAAATGTGGTGGTGAGCTAGCTCTCAAGCACGGAAAACATGGCCCATTTCTCGGCTGTAACCATTACCCAAGCTGTGATTATATTAAACCGCTACACAGCAATGATGGGCACATCGTGAAAGAGTTGGGTGTGCCTTGTCCTGAGTGTGGCAATGAGTTGGTACTCCGCCAAGGGCGCTACGGCATGTTTGTCGGTTGTAGTAACTACCCGGCTTGTCATCATATTGAGTCGATTAATCAACCAGAGCCAGAGGCGCAGTCACAAGAGCAACACGCTTGCCCTGAATGTGGCAAAGGACATTTGGTTGAGCGTAAAACCCGATTTGGCAAAACCTTCTACGCATGTGACAACTACCCTAAATGCAAATTTGCTGTGAACCTTGCTCCGGTCAAGGGGCGATGCGAAGAGTGTGGTTTTACTCTGTTGGTGGAGAAGAAACTTGCCAGTGGTGTGAAATTGCAATGTGCCAACCGTAAGTGCCAGCACACCCAACAAGGGTAAATACATCAAAGGAATTAAAAAGGGTCGCATCGTGCGACCCTTTTTTGTTTTTTTGCTGCCAAACGTTAGTGTTGAGGCTGTTTAGCGAACGCTTGCACGGCTGGGAAAGCTATTGGGTCTAAGATGTCTGCCAGGGCGCACAACCTACGGTGCAATTCTCCTGGGTAGTCGCCACACACGTTGATGTGTCCCATCTTGCGACCTGCACGTTTCTCTTTGCCATACCAATGAAGGTGGCAACCATCCATTGATAACAATGCATCTGGTAGTGTGTCTTCACCAAGAATATTGATCATTGAGGTTTCACGAACCAATTTCGTACTACCTAATGGTAAGCCGCACACTGCGCGCAGATGGTTTTCAAACTGACACGTTTCTGCACCTTGCTGTGTCCAGTGACCAGAGTTGTGCACGCGTGGAGCAATCTCATTCACTAAAAGTGCCCCATCGACATCAAAGAACTCAAGCGCTAATACGCCAACGTAATCTAGGCTATCTGCGACTGCCGTGAACATTTGCTTTGCTTGTTCCTGTAACCCTGGCGCATCAATCGCAGTAGAAAGACTCAATACACCGTTGGTGTGAACATTCTCTGCCAGAGGGTACACTTCCACACTGCCATCTTTGCTTCGAGCACCAACCAGTGATACTTCGCGGTTAAAAGGAACAAACTCTTCAGCAACAATCGCTTGAGTTGGTGTTGCCGCGATGCACTCTGCCATCTCAGTCCAAATGTCGTCGACTTGAGAAGCTTCTTTTAAGCGCCATTGGCCTTTACCATCGTAACCACCTAATGCACTTTTCAGAACCATTGGCATACCAACGTGTTCAATTGCGCGGTCAAAGTCTTCACGAGTTTCAATGACGTAGTATTTCGCGTTGCGCACGCCGGCATCATCAAGCAGTGCTTTTTCAATACGGCGATCACCACCTGCTTTGATGGCTTGCGTACTTGGTAGGAACTTGCCGCTCGCTTCGCAAACCTTGAGCACGTCATGTGGAATATGCTCGAACTCGGCAGTAATCACATCAACTTGCGTAATCGCATTTTCCAAACCATGGCCAAGTACCTGTTGAGTTAAAGGGTGAACGACATCACCGTTGGTGACATCGTAAGCTGAAATTTGAATATTCAGTGGCGCACCAGCCAGAGACATCATACGAGCCAACTGACCCGCACCAAGAACCAGTACATGCATCTGATTAATCCTCTGCAGGGTTTGGATTTGCGAGAACTGTTTCCGTTTGCTCATTACGGAATGCTTCTACCTTCGCCATGATGTTTTCATCATGAGTGCCTAGGATTTGCGCTGCTAGGATACCGGCGTTTGCTGCGCCCGCTTCGCCAATCGCCAATGTACCAACCGCAATTCCCTTTGGCATCTGTACAATAGAAAGCAGTGAATCCATACCTTTCAGTGCACGAGACTGAACGGGAACCCCAAGCACTGGCAAACTAGTAAACGCCGCCGCCATACCTGGTAGGTGGGCTGCACCACCTGCGCCTGCGATGATAACTTTGATGCCGCGTTCTTTTGCGCCACTGGCGTAGTCAGCCAGTAATTGAGGAGTTCGGTGTGCTGACACGACTTTTGTTTCGTAAGGCACGCCAAATTGGTCTAGCATGTCCGCTGCTAGTTTCATGGTTGGCCAATCGGATTTAGAACCCATGATGATACCGACTTTCATCTCAAACTCCTTTAAGCTGCAAAAATTAGGTGAGCTATAAATTTGTGCGCATTATACGGGGATTTTTATCTCAAGCAAACGTTTGCGTCTTGTTGTTGGCGCTATTGATACATTTTATAAAAAAATTGCTTTAGTGTCTGAGAATGAATATTTGTACACTTAGTGAAAACAACACAGTCAAACAAATAGGAAGTAATCGGTGGATAACTTTGAACAAGTGCTCAACGCACTCAAGCAAGGCGAAGTGATTGCCTATCCAACAGAAGGGGTTTTTGGTGTCGGATGTGATCCAGATAACCCAGAAGCAATTCAAAAGCTATTAGAGCTCAAGCAGCGTCCGGTAGAAAAAGGGCTGATTCTCATCGCGGCAAGTTATGATCAGCTCTTGCCTTATATTGATGAATCTCAGTTGACTGAAGAACAATTACAGACTGTTCATGCCACTTGGCCAGGCCCATACACTTGGATCATGCCAGCGAGCGATAAAGTATCCAACTGGGTTTCAGGGCAGTTTGATTCAATTGCGGTTCGTGTGACTGATCATCCTTTGGTGCAAAAAATGTGTAATGCATTCGGAAAGCCGTTAACCTCTACCAGCGCGAATCTTTCCGGCTTACCACCGTGTATGACCACGGAAGAAGTCGAAGAGCAGTTGGGTGATAAGCTGGTCGCCATTCTTCGTGGCGAGACCAGCGGTCGTGATAAACCCAGCGAGATTCGTGACGCCAAAACTTCACAAATATTAAGACAGGGTTAACCCTGCTAGCCAGCCATCATTAGGTTTCACGTAATAGGTAATAACGTATGTCAGCGATCGATAAGCACGCCGTAAAGCAGTTCTTGATGTCACTTCAGGACTCCATTTGTCAGCAGTTAGAACAAGAAGATGGAAAGGCCGTCTTTGTCGAGGATGCATGGCATCGTGAACCGGGCGAACGTCTTGGTGGCGGTGGGCGCTCACGTGTTATGCGTGATGGCCTTGTTTTCGAGCAGGGAGGCGTGAACTTCTCGCATGTGGAAGGGAAAGAAATGCCAGCATCTGCGACAGCGCATCGTCCAGAGCTAGCGGGTCGTCGTTTTGAAGCGATGGGTGTTTCTTTGGTTATTCACCCTAAAAACCCTTATGTACCGACTTCACACGCCAATGTCCGCTTCTTTATTGCAGAAAAAGATGGCGAAGACCCAATTTGGTGGTTTGGTGGTGGTTTTGACCTAACGCCGTTCTATCCATTTGAAGAAGATTGCCAATCATGGCACGACACTGCAAAACTGCTTTGTGCGCCATTTGGTGACGATGTTTACCAAGAGCATAAAGCATGGTGTGACAAATACTTCTTCCTACCACATCGTAATGAAACTCGCGGTGTTGGCGGTTTGTTCTTTGATGATCTAAACCAGTGGGAATTTGATAAGTGTTTTGCTTACATCAAAGCAGTCGGTGAAGGCTATTGCCAGGCTTACTTGCCGATCGTTTCTCGTCGTAAAGAGATCGAGTATGGTGAGCGTGAGCGTGAATTCCAACTATATCGTCGCGGCCGTTACGTAGAGTTCAACTTAGTGTATGATCGTGGTACCTTATTTGGTTTACAAAGTGGTGGGCGTACTGAGTCGATTCTGATGTCAATGCCGCCGCTCGCTCGCTGGGAGTACTGCTACGAGCCAGAAGCGGGATCGCCAGAAGCTGAACTTTACGAGCGATACCTAACGCCCCGAGAGTGGTAAGCACGGAATCTCCTTTTCTATATAGATAGATAGTGATAGGGTCATCTGTAATCAGGTGGCCCTGTTTTCTCTATATCTAAGTAAGGAACAAAGGTAAGGAAATGACCCAGCAAATCGATCGCTATGCCGTGTTTGGTAATCCTATCGGACACAGTAAGTCGCCATTCATTCACACCTTGTTTGCTCGTCAAACTAATCAATCTTTGGTGTACACCGCAGAAAGTGCACCTGTTGATGGTTTTATTGACGCGGCGAAGGTGTTTTTTGCTGAAGGTGGCAAGGGGTGCAACATCACTATGCCATTTAAAGAAGATGCTTATCAATTTGCTAGTCGATTGACAGAACGGGCTCAGTTAGCAGGCGCGGTAAATACCCTCAAGAAGTTAGACGATGGTGAAATCATCGGTGACAACACTGATGGTGCAGGTTTAGTGCAAGATCTGCTTCAGCATCAGGTTGTATTGGAAGGCGCGCGAATCCTAATTATTGGCGCTGGTGGTGCAGCTCGTGGTGTTATTAAGCCACTACTTGATCAAAAGCCGACCTCTTTAACCATTACCAACCGTACCTTTAGTAAAGCACAGGAGCTTGCAGAGCTGTTTGTCTCTCACGGTCCTATCCTCGCCAAAGAGATAGCAAGTATTGATGAAGAGTATGATGTCATCATTAACTCCACATCCGCTTCTCTTAGTGGTGAACTGCCGACTATTTCATCCTCCATCTTTGCCGCTAACAGTACAAGCTATGACATGATTTATGGCAAAGGGGTGACGAGCTTTAACTTATGGGCAAAAGAGAATGGTGCCGCTCATGCGTATGACGGTCTTGGAATGTTAGTTGGGCAGGCTGCGGAAAGCTTTATGCTCTGGCGTGGCTTACGTCCTGGTGCCAAACAAATTCTCAGAGAACTAAGAAAGAACCTTGAAGGTCAATAAGCGATGAATCAATCCATCTTATTCCCAGATATTCAATCATGGGATGAAGTATCACAATCGGTAAACTTTTCGGCGCAACAATCAGGCGCACTAATAGAGTGCTTTGTGACGAAACAAAAGTTAGAAAAGCTCAGTGGTTCACTGATTGAAACTGAGCAAGCGGCAATTAAAGTGTTTACTGATTACCGATTCGACCTAGAAGAAATGGCTGAAGAGCTAATAGAAGATGAAGCCTTCAACGAAGAAGGCCATATCATCATCGGTTAACAGGGTTTTAGTTCAAGTCTTTTACTTCATTTAAGTAGTCGTTTTTGTTCTGCACATAGTTGTTGGCAGACTTTTGCAAGAAAGCTCGTTCTTTTTCTGATAGAGGGCGAGCTTGTTTTACTGGGCTTCCAACATATAAGTAGCCACTTTCTAATACTTTCCCAGGTGGCACTAAACTGCCTGCTCCGACCATCACCTCTGACTCAATTACAACAGCATCTAAAACAATAGCTCCCATACCAACCAAAACACGATCGTGGATCTCACAACCGTGCAGCATCACTTTGTGGCCAATCGTAACGTCATTACCAATAATCAATGGGTAGCCGTTTGGGTTTTCGGCGTTCTTATGGGTGACATGCAAAACACTGCCATCTTGAATATTCGTTCGATCACCAATGTGAATGTGGTTTACATCGCCTCGCGCTGCTACCAATGGCCAAATGCTAGAATCATCGCCAATTCGGATATCACCGACTAAAACAGAGGTTGGGTCAACGTAAACACGCTCACCAAGTTCAGGCTTTATACCTTTGTAGCTTCTCATTGAGCTCATCTTTTTTCCTTATTCAGGGCGATTACAGGGTGTATGGAGGTAGAATAGTAGTGAAAACTCGCCTTTTAGAATAAAAAACACCCAAACGATAAAAAAATCAAAAAAAACGAGAAAAAGGGCTTGCCAATGTGATCGCAATCTCTATAATGCCACCTCGCTGACACGGCAACGCTTCGAAGCTTAAGTTTCGAAAGTAAGAAGCCAAGTTAGCAAGCCAAATTAGCCAAGCGGAAACGCTTGAAGAAAGTTTGAAAAAAGTGATTGACACTAAACTTTAACTCGCTAAAATGGCCGTCCTGTTTTGAGCAAAGCTCAACAGGAAAGCTCTTTAACAATATAGACCTATCAATCTGTGTGGGCACTCGTTGATGATAATCCAATTCGATACTTCGGTATCA
>NZ_JAWOUS010000030.1:0-38489 GCF_033339495.1 Vibrio sp. 2134-1 | reverse complement strand
ACATAAGTAATGTTTGAATTGACTGTGCTGAATCTTTCGATTCAATGGTCACTTCGTTTCATTGAAACCTAATTTGATACCGAAGTATCTAATTGGATTATCATCAACGAGTGCCCACACAGATTGATAGGTCTATATTGTTAAAGAGCTTGCTTTGCGATAAGTTTTTCTCTCAAAGCGGAGGTGCATTCTAGCGATTTAATTGACAGTGTCAAACACTTTTTCAATTTTATTTTTCGTAGAAGCTTTCACCTCTCCGACCCTGCTGAAGCCTTATCGCGTCTGCCGTGTCGGTGGATGCGCATTATAGGGAACTCAGATCCGTTCGCAACCTTTTTTTGAAAAAAAATGGAAAAAACTGACTGTTCGATGACTATTTCATCAAAAAAGCACAAAAGAGGGTAAAAAACCCTCTTTTTCTGTATCAAAAGCCGTATTTAAATGAATGCGTACGCGTCTGCGAACATACGTTCGCTCTTCGCTTTCTTGTTCTGAGTGAACTGTTCACGTGCTGCGCCAGCCATTTCAAAACGACCTGCAATATAGATATCGTAGTTTTCTAAGCTTTCGAAATCTTCAGCTACAGCTTGTAGCACGTTACCAACTTTACCTTGCCAGTCTGCAGGAGCTTCTTCTACTACTGGCACAAAGTGAACATTGGCAAACTTGTCGGAGATCTCGACCAGTTCGTCTTTAGCATAAAGTTGGCAGTTATCGCGCGCCCCCCAATATAAATAGATAGGATTGGTTTTATTCTGCGCTACGCAGTGATCCAGAATCGAGCGAACGTAACTGAAGCCTGTACCACCAGCAATTAATAATAATGGGCGTTCGCTTTCTTCTTGAACCCAAGCATCGCCATGTGGCGCATCAATTTCAATCTGACCATCAGTTTCAAGCGCCGCTTGCATTGCTTCGACAACTTCTTGTGCATAAGCGTTGTGTTCCGCAGCACCGATGTGCAGTTCAAGTTCACCTTCATGACGACAAGGGCTGCTTGCGATAGAGAAAGGACGTTTGTCTTTTTCACCCATCACCACCATTAGGTACTGACCCGCTTTAAAAGGCACTGGTGATTCTGGATGAAGAAGGATTTGGTAAGTATTACAAGCTAACGGCTGAATAGACTTTACTTTACATTGGATGGTCATGGTGTTCCTCTCGCTTACTCGTCAAAAGTAAGCACTAAATTACTTTCTGTATAGGCTTGGCAAGGGAATATCCAACCTTGCTGTTGCTCTTTTTCGGTTAGCATAGGTTCGAGGTGATAGCTCACCTCGCCCGTTAGCTTTTTACACATGCACATGGCGCAAGCGCCAACTTGGCAACGGTGTGGGAAGCGAATATTGTTGTTGAGCGCAGCTTCCAACACCGTCTCCCCTTCTTTTACTTGGAATGTAACGTCCATTGGTAGAAGGTGGACTTGATGACTCATAGAATACCTAACTGGTCCCAAATCTCATCGACTTTAGCCACAAGTTTAGGATCTTTTTTGATAGGCGTACCCCACTCGCGCGTGACTTCAGATTCGAACTTGTTGGTCGCATCCAGTCCTAATTTGGATGAACTCTCAGTCTTACCAAGCACTTGAATCGTGTCTCTATCTGGGTCCATTCGAGTTGTCACCGCCCAAATGATGTCATTCCAATCTCGTGCATTAACGTCATCGTCGCACAAAATGATGAATTTGTTATCCGTGTACTGAGCAAAGAAGCCCCATAGATGTTCCATCAATTCTTGGGATTGACCAGCTTGGTCTTTCTTCATAGTCACGACAGCAAATTGGTTGTTTGCTGTAACTGGAAGATAGACGTCAACAATCTCAGGGCGTTGCTGTTTCAACTCATTTAGTTCTGCTTCGGTAATCGCTTTGCTGTCTCGCTCAGTGACCTCGGTTCGCGTCGCCAGCTCGGCATCCCATTTAATGGTCGCATCCAAGCCCATTTTGGAGCCAAGCCCAACCACTGGTGAAGCAAAGTCGAGCGAGTCGATTGGCGTGTTATCTATCATCAAGGTATCACGTACAGGATCCATATGCTCTGACATGGCTTTCACGACATCATTCCAATCTCGTGCGTTTACCGATTCATCGCACACAATAACAAACTTGGTATACATGAATTGACGTAAGAAAGACCACACGCCCATCATTACGCGCTTGGCATGTCCTGGGTACTGCTTCTTCATGGTGACGACGGCCATTCGGTACGAACAACCTTCTGGCGGAAGATAGAAGTCTTCAATCTCTGGGAATTGCTTTTGCAGAATAGGCACAAACACTTCGTTTAATGCCACACCCAATACAGCTGGTTCATCTGGCGGACGACCTGTGTAGGTGCTGTGATAAATAGGGTCTTTACGCATAGTAATGTGCGTAATAGTAAATACGTGGTGCTTTTCTTTTTCGTTATAGTAGCCAGTGTGGTCACCGTAAGGACCTTCATCAGCAAACTCGTTCGGGTCGATATAGCCTTCCATCACGATTTCCGCGCTCGCTGGCACTTCCAAATCGTTGCTGACTGACTTCACGACTTCCGTTTTGCTTCCACGTAGCAAACCTGCAAATGCGTATTCCGATAGCGTATCTGGCACTGGTGTTACTGCGCCAAGAATGGTTGCTGGGTCTGCACCAAACGCGACCGAAACTGGGAAAGGTTTACCTGGGTTGGTTTCCATCCAATCGCGCAGATCAAGCGCACCACCACGATGGGCTAACCAACGCATGATGATTTTGTTCTTGGCAATTTTCTGCTGACGGTAAATGCCTAGGTTCTGACGTTTCTTATTTGGACCTTTGGTTACGGTTAAGCCCCAAGTAAGCAGCGGCGCTACATCTTCTGCCCAGCAGCTCATTACCGGAATTTTATCCAAGTCGACTTCATCACCTTGCCAAACAATGTCTTGGCATGGTGCTTTACGTAAACGCTTAGCCGGCATGTTCAATACTTGTTTGAACACTGGCAGTTTTTCTAAAGCGTCTTTGAAGCCTTTTGGTGGCTCAGGTTCTTTTAAATAAGCCAGCAGCTTACCGACTTCTCTTAATTCTTTAACATCTTCACGTCCCATACCGATTGCGACACGCTCTGGTGTACCAAACAGGTTAGTCAAAACAGGTACGTCGTAGCCGATTGGGTTCTCAAACAACAGCGCAGGTCCACCAGCACGCAAGGTGCGGTCGCTGATTTCTGTCATTTCATAAGCGGGATCGACAGGGTGAGTGATGCGTTTAAGTCGACCTTTCTGTTCTAGGTGGTCGATAAATTCGCGTAAATCCTTAAAACTCATAGGCCTTCATGCTGGCTGATTAAACTGTCCGCAGTATAACAAATAGGAGGACGCTAAGATCCTCCTATTTTGTGTGGGTATGTGAGCCAGATTACTTTAATACTTGTTCAATCTGCCGAGTCTTTATCTGATGGTTCGAAGATACTAACTCTTCCAACCAGGTTTGATGCCCTTGTTGAGCAAGCTCTCGAGCAACCATGGTTGCTTCTTCTGATAACGCCATTTTTCTAACTAGAAACTGCTTTACTTGCGGAGATAGAGGGTTAGATTTTGTAAGTAGACTAATAGCTTCTGGCTTGAGTGATGGGTTAACTGTGGCATTCATCAATTGCTGAATGGAAAAAACGTCTCCAACCGCAGCTAAACGCTCAAGCTCGGACTGGCTGTTGTAATCGGCTTTCATCCGCCAGAGTAAGTTGTACACTTCCTCATCCTGACTAACTTGTGCCAACCTGACTATCACGGCCGTCGAGGGTAACCAACTGGTCACATTTGCTTTGGTTAACTGGGCCGTTAATGCAGCAAGCGCGTTGGGTGATAAACTGTCTAACTCTCGAATCAAAAGCGCTTCACGCGCTTGAGCTTGTTGAGATGGCCCTGTAAGCCATTGCTTTAAGTTAAGCTCTCTTCGTTCAGCTTGTAAGACAAAGTCCAAGGTACTTTGGTCTTGTTTCCAACGCTTAATCAAGCGACTCGCAATAACGGGAAAGTTAAAAGCGGGTACACTAAATTCATACCCATCACCTCGCTCTAACACTTGATAAGTCGGGGTCATACGGATCTGGGACTCAACAAACAGAGCCATTCGAGGCGTGAGAATCACATCTTGCTTTTCAAGCTTTTCCAACAATTGAAAGCGCACCACCTCTTGTTGAGGCAAAGCAAGTCGATCAAGGGCAAATTTAAGCGAGTCGACTTCATCTCTGACAGCGTAATCAAGCAGTTCAGAGACTTTAGTCTGTATTTGAGTATCCTGAAGCCACTGTTCTACTACAGACTCATGCATTTCCTTGGCAGATAATGTCGCAGGTAGAGTGATAAGTGACAAGCTCAGGAGTAATGACGACAACATTCCTTGTTGCATGTTAACCTCCCGATAACATTTCCTTCATTCTGATACTTCTATCGGGAGAAAGCAATAAAAAAGCCACCGATATACGGTGGCTTTTCGCAGAATGACTTATCTGAGACTATTGACGACGCATCGCATCGAAGAACTCATCGTTGGTCTTCGTCATCGCTAGCTTGTCGATTAGGAATTCCATTGCGTCGATTTCGCCCATTGGGTGAACGATCTTACGCAGAATCCACATCTTCTGTAGTTCGTCAGTCTTCGTCAGTAGCTCTTCACGACGTGTACCTGAGCGGTTAAAGTCAATCGCAGGGAATACACGCTTCTCAGCAATCTTACGGTTCAAGTGCAGTTCCATGTTACCTGTACCCTTGAACTCTTCGTAGATAACTTCATCCATTTTAGAACCAGTATCTACTAGTGCCGTTGCAATGATAGTTAGGCTGCCGCCTTCTTCTACGTTACGTGCAGCACCGAAGAAACGCTTAGGACGATGTAATGCGTTTGCATCCACACCACCTGTTAGTACTTTACCTGATGAAGGCACTACGGTGTTGTAAGCACGAGCTAGGCGAGTGATAGAGTCAAGCAAGATAACCACGTCTTTCTTATGTTCAACAAGACGTTTTGCTTTCTCGATCACCATTTCCGCTACTTGTACGTGACGAGATGCTGGCTCATCGAAAGTCGACGCAACCACTTCACCTTTAACTAGGCGTTGCATCTCGGTTACTTCTTCTGGACGTTCGTCGATAAGAAGAACCATCAACTCACACTCTGGGTGGTTGTACGCGATGCTTTGCGCGATGTTTTGCAGAAGCATTGTTTTACCCGCTTTAGGCGGAGCAACAATCAGACCACGTTGACCTTTACCGATTGGCGATGCCAAGTCTAAAACACGTGCTGTAATGTCTTCTGTTGAACCGTTACCACGCTCCATAACCATGCGCTCATTCGCATGTAGAGGGGTAAGGTTTTCAAATAGGATCTTGTTACGGGCGTTGTCTGGTTTATCGTCGTTAACGGTATTGACTTTTAGAAGGGCAAAGTAACGTTCACCGTCTTTTGGTGGGCGAATTTTGCCAGCGATAGAGTCACCAGTACGTAGGTTAAAGCGACGAATCTGACTTGGTGATACGTAGATATCGTCCGGACCCGCAAGGTATGAACTATCTGCACTGCGTAGGAAACCAAAGCCGTCTTGCAGAATTTCCAGAACCCCATCGCCAAAGATGTCTTCGCCGCCTTTAGCGTGCGCTTTTAAAATCGCGAAGATGATGTCTTGTTTTCTTAAGCGAGCTAGGTTCTCTAATCCTAAGCTTTCGCCCAGTTTTACAAGGTCAGACACAGGTCTGTTCTTCAGTTCGGTAAGGTTCATGGTGGTGGATTCTTGTTTAGTCAAAATAAGATCTGTTTTCTAGTTAAGATGGATTTGGTCTCAGGATCGACCAAGAAGAGAAATTTGTTCAATTAACGCGCGATAAGTTAGCACTAATTAGTATTCTAGTCCAGAGTTAGAAAAACAAAACCGTGCATTGTAACTTTGCACGGTTTTATCTGTAATCACTTGGTGATTATAAGTTTGCGTCTAGGAACTCTTTCAGTTGAGTTTTAGACAGAGCACCTACTTTCGTTGCCGCTACGTTACCATCTTTAAATAGTAATAGCGTTGGAATGCCGCGAATACCAAACTTAGGTGGTGTACCTGCGTTATGGTCGATGTTTAGTTTACCGATAGTGAGTTTGCCTTCGTACTCGTCTGCGATTTCGTCCAAAATAGGAGCGATCATTTTACAAGGACCACACCATTCTGCCCAAAAATCCACTAGAACCGGGCCTGCAGCGTTGATTACATCGTTTTCAAAACCGTCATCAGTTAGCTGCAAAATCTTATCACTCATCTTCCACTCCAATGTGTTTTTCGAAACTGGTTGGATGATAACCAGTAATTAGATGCCCTATTGGAATGTATTTACTTTCGTATTGCAAGCTTTAGCTGATATTCTATAGCCATGAAAAAGACGCATATCACAGAGCAAAAGTTCGCCGATTTGGGCTTAAAGCCCCAAGTTATTGAAGGATTGGACAAAAAAGGGTTCGAATTTTGTACCCCTATCCAAGCCTTGGCGTTGCCGGTCCTGCTCACCGGCCAAGACATCGCAGGCCAGGCCCAAACGGGTACTGGTAAAACGCTCGCGTTTCTTACTGCTACGTTCAACCACCTTCTGACGACTCCGGAACATGAAGGTCGTAAGCCTACACAGCCACGCGCAATTATTATGGCGCCAACACGTGAGCTCGCTATTCAGATTTACAATGATGCAGAATCATTAACTGAAAGCACAGGTCTAAAAACCGCTCTAGCTTACGGTGGTGAAAGCTACGACAAGCAACTTGCGAAACTGCAAGACGGCGTAGATATTCTGATCGGAACAACAGGCCGTATCATCGATTTCTACAAACAGCGCGTATTTAACCTCAACAACATTCAAGCTGTTGTTCTGGACGAAGCCGACCGCATGTTCGATCTTGGCTTTATTAAAGACATTCGCTTCTTGTTCCGTCGTATGCCTGAGCCAAAAGAGCGTTTGAACATGCTGTTCTCAGCAACGCTGTCTTACCGCGTTCAAGAACTGGCATTCGAACACATGAATACTCCTGAGCATGTCGTTGTCGAACCAGAACAAAAAACTGGCCACCGTATCCAGGAAGAGCTTTTCTATCCTTCGAATGAAGACAAAATGGCGCTGCTTCAAACACTAATTGAAGAAGAGTGGCCAGATCGCGCTATCATTTTTGCCAATACCAAGCATAAGTGTGAATCGGTTTGGGGTCATTTGGCTGCCGATGGACACCGTGTAGGCCTTCTTACTGGCGATGTACCGCAGAAGAAGCGTGAGAAGATTCTTGAGCAATTCACCAAAGGTGATGTCGACATCTTAGTTGCAACTGACGTTGCAGCGCGTGGTTTGCATATTCCTCAGGTAACGCACGTTTTCAACTACGACCTTCCTGACGACTGTGAAGATTATGTTCACCGTATTGGCCGTACTGGTCGCGCTGGTGCGAGCGGTCATTCGATCAGTTTTGCTTGTGAAGAGTACGCGGTTAACCTACCAGCAATCGAAGAATACATTGAGCATACAATCCCAGTTTCAGAGTACGATTCGTCGGCACTGATTCAAGATCTACCGGCTCCGATTCGTATGCGTGCACCACGCAACCAACAGCGCCGCACGAATACTGGCGGTACCCGCTCTGGTTCTGGTAACCGTAAGCCGCAGGGACGTCGTCCACGCCAACCGCGTCAATCGGCACCAAAACAATCGTAATAGGAAACTGAGTTCGTTTTATGAGTCAAGCAGGATCATCACCGCTATATGCCGCCATCGACCTCGGGTCGAACAGTTTTCACATGCTCGTTGTGCGTCACATCGATGGCAGCGTTCAAACAATGGCTAAAATTAAGCGCAAAGTTCGTCTAGCAGCGGGCTTAGATGAACATAATTCTCTTAGTATGGAAGCTATGCAGCGAGGATGGGACTGCTTAAGTCTATTTGCGGAACGCTTGCAGGACATTCCTAAACAAAACATTCGCATCGTCGGTACTGCAACATTACGTACCGCGACCAATGTAGATGTGTTTTTAGAAAAGGCTAACCAAATTCTAGGCCAGCCTATCGAAGTGATTACTGGTGAAGAAGAAGCAGCCACTATCTATAAAGGTGTCGCTCACACCTCTGGCGGTAGTGGTCGTCGCCTTGTAGTCGATATCGGTGGAGCAAGTACCGAACTGATTATCGGTGAAGGTTTCGAAGCCAAAGCACTGACCAGCTTAAAAATGGGCTGCGTGACTTGGCTTGAAAACTTCTTTAAAGATCGTCAATTGAATGCTCGTAACTTTGACGCGGCAATTGAAGGGGCGAAACAGACCATCCAGCCGATTTTAGAACGTTATACAGAAATTGGTTGGGATGTGTGTGTTGGTGCATCAGGCACTGTTCAGGCATTGCAAGAGATAATGCTGGCGCAAGGCATGGACGAAGTAATCACTCACTCCAAACTTAAGCGTTTGCAAAAGCAGGCAATGCTTGCTGATCACTTGGAAGAGCTCGATATTGAAGGCTTAACACTTGAGCGTGCATTAGTGTTCCCTAGTGGCCTCTCTATTTTGATTGCCGTTTTTGAATTGCTTGAAATCGATGCTATGACACTGGCTGGCGGCGCACTACGCGAAGGCTTAGTGTATGAGATGGTTGAAGAGCTTCGTCAAGAAGACATTCGTGCCCGCACTATCGCTAGCGTACAAAATCGCTATCAGCTCGATCACCAATACGGCGAACAAGTCGCTACTCTGGCACACACGCTTTTACAGCAAGCTGGGGGCGATGAGTGGATTACAGAGCCTCAGGGCAAGATATTACTCGAGACCGCCGCAAAACTGCATGAAATTGGCTTAACTATCGATTTCAAAACAGGCGGAGAGCATAGTGCTTACTTGCTACAGAATTTGGAACTGCCTGGTTACACGCGCGCACAGAAGTTCTTTATTGGTGAAGTGGCTCGTCGCTATCGCGAACAGCTCACTTCTTTACCTGAGCAGCATGCATTATCAGGCTCAAGTGCCAAACGAGTATTGAGACTGTTGCGTCTTGCGGTTCTGCTCAGCCATCGTCGCAATCCTGATCTAGAGCCAAATGTGACTTTAACGGTTGAAGGCGACAATCTAACGTTACACATTGATGCGCAATGGCTAGAGAAAAACCCACTGACTGCGGCTGAGTTGGAAATTGAATCCAACCGTCAGACAGACATCGGCTGGCCATTAAATATCGTAGCAAAATAAGCGAATATCACTGCCTTACAATACTAAAGCCCAGGCGTTCGCTTGGGCTTTTTTGCATCTACTTCCCCTACAAAACGTGCTGCCCAGCAAAAATCTCAGCTTCTCCGCTCTACATCGAAAAACAGCCATGCTTTATTGATAAACACAATTTAGCCAACCAAGATGCACCATCATGAAAACCGTTTTAATGACTGGCTTAACTGGCACCCTCGCCCCAAAAGTCGCTCATCAGTTTCACCTACGCGGCTGGAACATATTGGAGTGGAATCACCACCAAATCCCGCCGGATGATCTACAGCAAAGTGAACAATTTTGGCAGCAACACCACATCAATGCGGTGTGCCATATGGCGATGGGAAGTGAAGAGTGGGCAGCGTGGCTTGGTGAGCAATGCAAACGCCATAATATTCCTTACCTCTTTGTCAGCACAGCAATGGTATTTGATGCCACAAAAAACGGGCCTTATGGCATCTTTGAAGAAAGAAACACCCAAGATGATTACGGCAAATACAAAGTTCGTTGTGAAGATGCAATCTGGCAAGCAAATCCAGATGCGATGGTTGCTCGAATTGGTTGGCAGCTCCATCACCAAGCAGAAGGCAATAACATGTTGGCGCATCTCGACCGCCAATATGAAGATAATGGCGTTATTACCGCTAGCACGGCTTGGTATCCTGCGACTTCTCATATGGACGATACTGCACTCGCCTTTTTGCAGCTTATTGAGCGGAACGAAGCCGGTTTATATCACCTTGATAGCAACTTAAAAGATAAGTGGAATTTCTACGAACTCGTTTGTGCACTCAAACAGCATTACAACAAACCATGGCAAGTGCTGCCAAGCAATGACTATCACCATGACCAACGTCTAACAGATGAACGAATTGCCTTGCCGCCATTGAGTGAACGTTTCACCAAGCCAGAGCAAATCCAGCAAGCTGGCATCATAGGAATCAACTGGGGACGCACGCACATTCCGCACTATAGAAACAATGGTGTTGCAGTCACGACGTTATGTGCCAACCAAATAGAACCTCTTCAGCAAGCGTGCAGTGAAGAAGCAATCCCAAAGGCAGAAACGAACATCAGCGCACTCAAACTACTTGATGTCGTGACCATCGCGACACCTGCGCATACTCATGCAGAGATCATAAAGACGTTAGGTTCAACCAAGCTGATTTGTGAAAAGCCATTGGTGGGATTGAATTCCGACATCACTCACTGGCAGCAACCGAACTCCAACCTATTGGTTAATTACGCCTTTGCTCAGCTAGAGACCGCCAAGACGATAGAGAAATGGCTCACCTCGCAAACCCAACCTTGTGTGGTCAATCTAATCACCCAAGTTAACCTACCGGGCACCTTCACACTCAAAGAGTGGTTTCTTGAAACAGCCAGTCACCCTATTTCTTGGTTGCTGCACTGCTTCGGAGACTACTCTCAGTCAACACTGATTGAGGAAAACGGCCAACTGATCGTTGAGCTGCAATGTGGCGACCACCAGCTAAGATTTGTATTTGAATTAACCGGTGAGCCGGGCATCGAGCACATTTTAACGATTCAATCCAACCAGACCTTAACCAGTAAAGGCTACTACCGTGTCGGCGAAAAATGGCGTTTCGAGCCCATTCTCGTTAATGGCAACGCGATAAATGATGGAGAGTACAGCGAATCTGATTGCTGGCAGGACGCCAATCAACGCAGTGTCGGTTTGATGCTGGCGATGTTCAATCAAAGCATCAGTTGGGAGAACGGCCTGCAACTTGGCGCCTTCGATGCGCAAAAAGCCATTTTGATTGAGAAGATGCTCCGTTAGCCATTTCACCAACTAGCTTCCTCTACGTTCCGTAACTTCGATAAAAAGGTCTCACTCGGGACCTTTTTTATTGCTCATTTTTACCTTCGTACAGCTTAGGGAGCTTTTGGACACCCATGATCTAATTGCTCCCCACGCTGTACAAAACCCTCTAAATCCCAGTAAGCAGGTACAAAAAAGCCGCTTGATTTAAGCAAGCGGCTTTCGGGGTTCCCACTGATATTAAGACTGAACGCTTGTCGTCACCTTAAAGTCAGGGTTCACCGCAGTCAGCTTCTTAATTAGGTAATTCAGTAATACGCCGTACATCGGAACGAACAAACCAAGACTGATAACCAGTTTGAAGCCGTAATCCACCAGCGCGATTTCCGTCCAATGCTCCGCCATAAATGGATCTGGGCTTTGGTAGAACGCAATGGCGAAGAAAGCGATGGTATCAAGTGCATTACCGAAAAGCGTTGAACACGTTGGTGCCACCCACCATTGCTTCATTTGACGTAAGCGGTTGAACACGTGTACATCCATGATCTGACCAAGTAGGTACGCCATGAAACTAGCAATCGCGATACGAGCAACGAACAAGTTAAATTCCCCTAGGTGACCAAAACCTTGGAATTGACCTTCGAAGAACACCACCGATAAGAAGTAAGACACTGCCAAAGCAGGCAACATCACTAAGAAGATGATCTTACGTGCCAACTGAGCACCGAAAATACGCACAGTTAAGTCAGTCGCTAAGAAGATAAATGGGAAAGTGAATGCACCCCAAGTGGTATGGAAACCGAAGATAGTAAACGGTAGCTGAACTAGGTAATTGCTAGATGCAATAATGACTAGGTGGAATAGAACCAGATAGATAAGGGCGTTGCGCTGCTGCGCAGGGGTAAAGTTACTCATGCGATACCTTTTTAGTTTGGTTTGGGGGTGAGGGAACCCAAATCGAGTCACTGAATAAAGTGGCTCTTACCAACAGTGTAAAATGAAACATAAACTGGCTTGGCTCATTCTGAGCGAAGCGGTGGGCGATTATACATTAACCACTTTTCGCCGCAAGTCGTCTGTTTTACGCAAACGTTTAAGCATAAAAAAGGGTGTTTCATGTGAAACACCCTTTCAAGAAAAATTCTATTTTTAGAAGCCGCGTTGGAACAATCCTGCAAGATAATCCAACTCTTCCCTGCTCTCTTCAATCGCTAACGCTTCAAACCAAATCGCTTCGCTGTAATGCTCTGCTTTCATAAACAGTCGGCAACCTTCAAAGTCGATCAGCCAAGAGTGAATGTCTGCATCCCATTGTTTTTCCACCACAGTAGCAGAAAGCAAGCCGACTAAACGCTCACCTAAAGCAGGAAAGCTATCAAGGTCAAAGCTCGGCGCGGTAATGATTAAGCGCCCTTCTTGTGGCATGTAGTCCGCTAAGCCAAATTCCTTTTGCATCTTGGTTCCTTATCCGTGGTGAGTAATGTGTTCTTGAATCAAATCAAGGAATGGATCGGCGTACTTCTCTAGTTTGCGCTGACCAACACCGCTGACTGCCAGCATTTCGCCGTAAGACGTTGGCAGAATTTCCGCCATATCAATCAAAGTTGCGTCACTGAAGACCACGTATGGTGGCAAACCATCTTCATCAGCAATCGACTTACGCAGCTTACGTAACTTAGCAAACAGCTTTTTGTCGTAGTTCTTGCTGGTCAGTTTATCTGATTTAGCCGCACGTGCTGCGGTGTCTAAACGTGGAACCGCTAACTCTAGGGTCACATCGCCACGCAAAAGCGGACGTGCCTCTTCGGTTAATTGCAGCGTTGAGTTACGCGTGATGTTTTGAAACAACAGCCCTTTGTGGATTAACTGACGGAAGATACTCACCCAGTAATCGTGGCTGTGGTCGCGCCCTATCGCGTAGGTAGAAATCTTATCGTGCCCGTTTTCACGTACACGAATGTTTTGCATGCCACGTAACACTTCTACCACGTAGCCCATACCAAAGCTCTGATTAACACGGTACACACAAGACAACGCCTTACGTGCTTCTTCTGTTGCATCAAAGTGCTTCGGTGGATCTAAGCAAATATCGCAGTTGCCACATGGCTTCTCACGATACTCACCAAAGTAATTCAATAGCACCTGACGACGACAAGTCTGCGCCTCAGCAAAGGCACTCATCGCATTCAGTTTGTGGGTTTCCACCTGCTTCTGTGGACCATCGTCTTTCTCATCCAACATACGGCGCAGCCAACTGATGTCCGCTGGGTCATACAACATCATCGCTTCTGCAGGTAAACCATCACGCCCTGCACGACCCGTTTCCTGGTAGTAGGATTCGATATTGCGCGGGATATCAAAGTGAACCACAAAGCGCACGTTTGGTTTGTTGATGCCCATACCGAATGCCACGGTCGCCACTACGATTTGGATGTCATCCCGTTGGAAAGCTTCTTGAACGTAAGCGCGCTCATCGGCGTCCATACCTGCGTGATAACCAGCAGCACGAATGTGGTTGTTGCACAGCTTCTCGGTCACCATCTCAACTTTCTTACGGCTACCACAATAGATGATGCCGCAATTACCCTTTTGGGTTTCAAGATAACGAACGATTTGCGAAACCGGTTTGTGCTTCTCAACTAAGTTGTAGCGAATGTTAGGACGGTCGAAGCTGCCTAGGTAAACCTCTGGATTATTCAGTTGCAGACGTTCAAGAATATCTCGGCGCGTTGCGTCATCTGCGGTCGCCGTCAGCGCCATAAATGGCACATGGGAAAACTGCTGCTTAAGTTGACCAAGCGCGGCATATTCTGGACGGAAGTCGTGTCCCCACTGGGAAATACAGTGCGCTTCATCGACGGCAATCATCGATAGCGGCAAGTTTTCCAAGCGCTCAATGAAATCACGCATCAATACGCGTTCTGGCGAGACGTACACCAACTTAAGATGACCAGTGTGCATGCGGTTATACACGCTGAGCAGTTCTTCACGAGGCATGGTCGAGTTAATGCATTCAGCCGCTACACCGTTGGCTTTAAGCTGGTCCACTTGGTCTTTCATCAGCGAAATAAGCGGAGAAATCACCAAAGTAATACCAGAGCGAACCAAAGCAGGGATTTGATAACACAGCGACTTACCGCCACCAGTAGGCAGGATAACTAAGCTGTCGCGACCTTCTACCGCAGCATCAATCACCAACTGCTGACCATCACGGAACTCTTGGTAACCAAACACATCCTCCAACACACGTTGAGGCGTTACAGGCGAATCAGATTGTTCGGCTAACAAGGTCGAGGTCATGAAAAGTCTCAGATTGGGTCTTAAAAAAGAGGTGCTTATGCATACCACTGGCACACAAAGTGAGGGCACATTGTAATGGGGTTTCATGGTGAATAAAACCGCAAATTGTTAGGTGTTTCGCATCACGACTCGTATACTGATTTTCTGCTCTATAAAACACACAATTAGGTGACACTTCATGACACCAGAAGACGAACAACAACGCGCGCGGCAAGGTATCTTGCTAGCGATCGGCGCGTATACCATGTGGGGCATTGCGCCGATGTACTTTAAGTCCATCGCACAAGTATCTCCTTTGGAAATTCTAAGCCACCGAGTGATATGGTCTTTCTTTTTGCTTGCTGCACTCCTCCATTTTGGCCGTCACTGGCGCTCGGCTTACCACATCGCGAAAGACAAAACAAAAATCGCTTACCTGATCGCAAGTTCCATGCTAATTGGCGGCAATTGGTTGATTTTCATTTGGGCGGTAAACTCGAATCATATGCTCGACGCCAGCTTAGGTTATTACATTAACCCACTGATCAACGTCTTACTCGGGATGGTCTTCCTTGGTGAGCGACTGCGTAAATTACAGTGGTTCGCGGTTGTATTGGCAGGTTGTGGCGTACTCGTTCAACTGATTGTATTTGGCTCCGTACCTGTTGTTGCGATGGCGTTAGCAATGAGCTTCGGCTTTTATGGCTTATTAAGAAAGAAAGTCAGTGTCGATGCAAAAACTGGCTTGTTTATCGAGACATTACTTCTACTGCCAGTGGCCGCTGCTTATTTGCTTTTTGTTGCCGATACACCAACCTCAAATATGCTTACGAATCCACGTACGTTAAATAGTTTGTTGATCGCGGCTGGGGTTATAACAACCCTGCCACTGCTGTGCTTTACGGGTGCAGCAACAAGACTCAAATTATCGACTTTGGGCTTTTTCCAATATATAGGCCCAAGCTTAATGTTTTTACTTGCAGTATTGATGTATGGCGAACCCTTTACCATGGATAAAGCGATCACTTTCGTCTTTATTTGGGGAGCACTAGTCGTGTTTAGCTTTGATGGATTACGTAATAACCGTCGCTCACGCCGAATCGTTCAGCCACAGTGATCGTTTTTTACAAGACAAGTTAGAAATTGCCAGATAAGCTTGGTCATAATGTGACCAAGCTTTTTTATTTAATGGAACATATTCAGTACTACGCAACCGACCATGACAACTTGAGTCTAATAGAGGCGAAATACCAGAAATTTGCTTTTCAAAGGCATTACCATCTGGATTTTCATCTCGGCCTGATCACGCATGGTGCGCAGAAGTTCCAATACCAAGGTAACAGCCACCAAGTTGGTCACGGGCAAATTGTGATTATGCCGCCGGATGAGCTGCACGACGGGCAATCTAAGCTCGAGAGTGGCTACGAAGTAAATGTGTTTGCGATCGAACCTCACCTATTGAGCGATCTGGCTGATCTTAAGCAAAACGGTCAAATAATACACTTCAACGAACTGATCATCTCGGATCCGCAGATATTTTCACAACTTAGTAACTTACACGGGCTGCTTCGTCGTGAAAACCTCAGCCAACTCACCAAAGATTGCCTTCCTTTTGAAGGATTTAACCAACTTTTTGATCGCTACGGATCGCTTGAGCGACAAAAAGTGGTGCCGCTAGGAAACCAATCGCTTGGGACGTTAAAAGATTATCTAATGGCTAACCTTGACCAAGCGGTGCGTTTGGATTCACTTTCAGAGCTGTGCCAACTGAGCCCAACTCAGTTCCAGCGCCACTTTAAAGCGCAAACTGGCATGACGCCTTATGCATGGTTCGCACGCCTGCGCCTTGAACAAGGCATGAAGTTACTGCAAGCTGGTCAATGTGGTACCGACGTCGCTCATCAAATCGGTTTCTATGATCAAGCGCATTTCAGCAAAGCGTTTAAACAGACCTACGGCGTTTCCCCTTCTCAAGTGGCTCGTTAATTTCATTTACCGAGAAAGCTGTCAGTTTTTTACAAGCGCCACAGGTGACTTACCACGACAATAGCCGCATTGGTTAAATTTGAGATGTGTTATGAATGAATCCACCATATTGCTGACACTCGCCAGCATTCACTTTATTGCCCTAATGAGTCCAGGTCCGGACTTTGCGCTGGTCGTACAAAATGCGACGCGTCATGGTCGTCAAACTGGCTTGTACATTGCGTTGGGATTGTCCGTCGGTATTTTGCTGCACTCTTTGTTCAGCCTGACAGGTGTGAGTTTTGTCGTCCACCAGCACCCAGTGCTGTATTCCGTGGTACAACTGCTCGGTGGTAGTTACCTGCTCTACTTAGGAATTGGCGCATTGCGTGCCGTGATCTCGATGATCCAAAACCCACTGACGGATCAACCTAAGAAGCAAAATAACCTAGTGATCAGCAATAAGCGTCAAGCGTTTGCTAAAGGGTTTGCGACCAACATTCTTAACCCAAAAGCCCTGGTGTTCTTTGTCAGTTTGATGTCGAGTTTAGTCCCAGCAGGTATGTCGATTACTGGCAAAGGTATTGCACTGGTCATCCTGTTTGGCTTGTCGCTATTCTGGTTCTCTAGCCTTGCATGGATGCTGTCGACACAGCGCTTACAGCGTAAATTGCAACAAGCGGGTATCTACATCGACGGTCTATGCGGCGTGGTATTTACTCTAGTGGGCGGCAGTATTCTATACCAAACTATCAATACTTTTATCGGATAAAGTACTGATTTAAAAGCGTAGCACAATCGACATTTCTAAGATTGCTGACTCGACGTGACTCTCCATAACTGCCAAGCTCAAAGCACAAAACTGGCAACATGGAGAGTCATCATGCATTGGACGTTCAACCGACTCGTGACCACGGGTCTTTTTCTTACTTCCCCACTAATCTTATCTACCTCAGTCTTTGCTAACCAAGCAGCAGATGCGGTTGCGCCGGAGCACAGCACTGGCTTCGAGCAAAAACAATTGATCAAAGCGAAAGATTATATGGTTACCGCTGCTAACCCAATTGCAACCCAAGCTGGTGCGGATGTTATTGCCCAAGGTGGTAATGCTATTGATGCTATGGTTGCCGTGCAGCTGATGCTGGGCTTGGTAGAACCGCAATCATCAGGCATTGGTGGTGGCGCCTTCTTAGTGTATTGGGACAGTGAGAAACAAAAACTGACTACGTATGATGGACGCGAAACCGCACCGCTCGCCGCAACGCCGAAACTCTTCCTAGATGACAAAGGACAACCACTGCAATTTTACGATGCGGTTGTCGGTGGGCGTTCCGTTGCCACTCCTGGTACAGTGAAACTGCTGTGGGACACGCACCAGAAATACGGCAAGTTGGAATGGAAGAAGATAATCCAACCCGTGATTACCTTGGCTGAGCAAGGTTTCGAAGTCAGTCCTCGCCTCGCGAGTCTGATTGAGAAAGATGCTAAGCGCCTATCACGCTTCCCTGCGACTAAGGCTTACTTCTTCAATCCAGACGGCTCACCAAAAGCCGAAGGCACGTTGTTGAAGAACCCTGAATACGCGCAAACTCTGACGGCAATTGCAGAGCAAGGGGCAAAAGCTTTCTATCAAGGCGATATCGCCACAGACATCATCAAGACCGTACAAAATGCACCGGGCAATCCTGGCGTATTGGCACAACCTGACTTTGATGCGTTCCAAATCAAGCAACGTGAACCGGTTTGTGCGGCTTACCAAAGCTATGACATCTGCGGCATGGGACCACCTAGCTCTGGCGCATTGACGGTTGGACAGATTCTCGCGATCACCGAGCAATACGATCTTAAAGGTTGGGGAGCCGAAAGCGCGAAATCATGGCAAGTGATCGCCGATGCATCGCGCCTTGCGTTCGCGGATCGTGGTAAATACATGGCTGACCAAGATTATGTGCCAATGCCAACCGAAGGCTTGCTTGATAAAGATTATCTCAAACAACGTGCTGAGCTCATTCAAGTCGGTAAAGCCTTGAGTAAGGCTGAAGCCGGTAATCCTCCTTGGTCGCACGCCATGAACTTAAGCATGGACCAATCGATCGAGCTGCCTTCCACCAGCCATTTCAATATCGTCGATAAGCAAGGCAATGTGGTTTCAATGACAACAACCATCGAGAACGCCTTTGGCTCACGCTTGATGGTACGCGGCTTCTTGCTCAATAACGAACTGACCGATTTCTCTTTCCGCACGCATCAAGATGGTGTGCCAATCGCAAACCGATTAGAACCGGGCAAACGCCCACGTTCATCTATGGCACCAACCATTATGATGAAGGATGACAAGCCTTACATGGCAATTGGCTCACCGGGTGGCAGCCGCATTATTGGTTACGTCGCACAAGCCATTATCGCCCACACGCAATGGGATATGGACATCCAAAGCGCGATTAATCAGCCACGATTGCTGAACCGTTTTGGCACCTTAGATATTGAGCAAGGTACCGCCGCAGAGGGCTTACAGCCTGCTCTGGAGAAGATGGGCTTTAAAACCGATGTTCGGGATTTGAACTCTGGTCTGCATGCGATACGAATAACAAAAGACAGTCTTGAAGGCGCTGCGGATCCAAGACGTGAAGGTGCCGCTATCGGGCAGTAAGAGTCTTTCGCTCGACCCCTTGTGCGAGATCTCTCACAAAGGGTTGAGCAAACCTCTCTTTTTTAATGGTAAAACCGTACAGAAAAGAGTATAAGCCATTGAATTTAATACTCATGTATCTTTTTTGAACGCTAAGAGAGTTAAAAAATGTGAGATTAGCCCGTTGTTGGAAATCGTTAAACACGTAATATTGAACCTGTCGGAAGGATGCTGACACGGAACAGGAAACACCACGGACTTGGTGAACTTCAGGAAGAAGAAACGGTTATTCAGGATGAATAGTCGGGCATGGATTGCAAAATTGGACATTGAACGGAATCAATAGTGACTAGGATGGTTGCTACTAAGGACGGGAAATGGACACCTCTGGACGAGGCAAGGATTTGAACATCAGGATGATGTCAGGGACACCGCTCAGGGAACAAGTGATGAGAGCTAACGAGGATAGTTAGCAGACCAGGATAAGGTCATTAAGGACACCGCTAGGAAGGCGACGTAAGGATTAAGCTGACGGATTCAGCACACTATCATGGATTAGATGCATGGAGCACTCTTAGTAGCTGGATTGCTGCGAGTAAGACTATAACCCCGATGGGCGCAAGCCCTCGGGGTTTTTCTTTGCCTAAAGTTTTTCTCATCTGCACCGTTAAATCGCGCTTTCGAATTCCATTTTTTTACTGCTTTATCGACGCCAAAACCGCACAAACAAAAAGAGCCGCCGAAGCAGCTCTTAAGTTGATGATACCAATCACAGTAAATAAGTGATCAGAAATAGCGTAGGGAAAATGCTTGAGAACAAGGCGCAATTTTTCGATAAGTAGTTATTCTACAATCAAAAATTGCAACGCAGTTATCGAGTATTTTAACAAGCTAGAATGACCAGTTATTTACTACGATTGGTATGAGTTTTGGTCAAGCCTTACAGTTTCTCTAGTCGTGCGTAAGCAGTTACCAACCATTTGATGCCTTCACCGTTAAAGGCAATCTGTACACGGCTTTGTGGACCACTGCCTTCGAAGTTGATGATGGTGCCTTCACCAAACTTTGGATGCATCACACGAGAACCTAGCGTAAAGCCGGTTTCATTAAAGCTCTCTTTCACAACAGTTTGGCTAAATCGACCACTGCTTGAAGGACGGCTAACTTGCGCCTTCATTCGTACTTCATCTAAACAAGTTTCTGGCAGTTCACGGATAAAGCGAGACGGTTTATGGTATTTATCCTGACCGTACAAACGACGCATTTCAGCATAAGTGATGTACAGTTTCTGCATTGCACGGGTCATGCCTACGTAACACAGACGGCGTTCTTCTTCTAAGCGCCCTGCTTCTTCTGCCGACATTTGGCTTGGGAACATGCCTTCTTCCACACCGACCATAAACACCAATGGGAACTCTAGACCTTTCGCACTGTGTAATGTCATGAGCTGAACCGCATCTTCAAATTCGTCCGCTTGTCCTTCGCCCGCTTCTAGTGCTGCGTGGGTTAGGAATGCCGTCAGCAGTGACATGTCTTCGGCTTCTTCTGGTTTCTCGAATTGGCGAGTTGCGGTCACCAATTCCTCCAAGTTCTCAATACGTGCCTTAGACTTTTCGCCCTTCTCTTGCTCGTACATCGCGAACAAGCCCGAGTATTTAATTACATGGTCAGTTTGGTGATGCAGCGGCATCTCTAAGGTGTCGTCTTCTAGCGCGGTGACAAGCTCGATAAAACGGCTCAGAGCACCAGCAGCGCGACCAGCAAGCACCTTCTCGTCCAACATAGCTACACTCGCTTCCCACATGGTGCAACCACGGTCACGAGCCGCAAAACGGATGGTTTCAAGCGTCTTATCGCCCAAACCACGCGTTGGCGTATTCACCACACGTTCAAACGCTGCATCATCGTTACGGTTGGCAATCAGACGCATGTAGCTCAAGGCATCTTTGATTTCCTGACGTTCGAAGAATCGCATGCCGCCATAGATACGATAAGGCAGACCGGCTTGAATTAACGCTTCTTCCAGAACACGCGACTGGGCGTTGTTACGGTAAAGCATCGCAGCGTCATTCAGAGCACCGCCCTTGTCTTGCCACTCTTTGATTTTGTTCACCGCAAAACGGGCTTCATCTAATTCGTTGTAAGCGCTGTAAACCGAGATAGGCTCACCGACCACGCCATCCGTCCACAACTCTTTACCCATACGCTCGGTGTTATTCGCAATCAGGGTGTTAGATGCTTCCAGAATGGTCTTAGTGGAACGGTAGTTTTGCTCAAGACGAATGGTATTCACGCTTGGGAATTCGAGCGTAAACTTCTCAATGTTCTCGACTTTTGCACCACGCCAACCATAAATCGACTGGTCGTCATCACCTACGATCATCACGTGACACTCAGGACCCGCCATCATACGTAGCCAAGCATATTGAATGTTGTTGGTATCTTGGAACTCATCCACCAAGATATGCTTAAAGCGTGCTTGGTAGTGTTCACGGACGAACTTGTTATCACGCAGTAGCTCATGTGCGCGCAGCAAGATTTCCGCAAAATCGACTAAACCAGCACGATCACACGCTTCTTGGTAAGCGGTGTACAACTGTAGATATGTCTTGGTTACTGGATCATGGTACGCATCAATGTGCGACGGGCGCAGACCTTCGTCTTTCTTACCGTTAATCCACCATGCCACTTGGCGTGCCGGCCACTGCTTCTCATCGAGGTTTTGCGCTTTAATCAAACGCTTTAGTAGACGCTGTTGGTCGTCACTGTCAATGATTTGGAAATCTTCCGGTAGCTTCGCATCAAGATAGTGTGCACGCAGAATACGGTGACAAATGCCGTGGAAAGTACCATTCCACATACCGCCTGCACTGCCCATCATTAGCTCTTCGATACGTCCACGCATCTCTGCCGCCGCCTTATTGGTAAAGGTTACCGACATAATTGAGAACGGAGAAGCTTGCTCGACCGACATCAGCCAAGCGATACGGTGAACAAGAACGCGTGTCTTACCACTTCCTGCGCCAGCAAGAACGAGCAAGTTTTCTAGAGGTGCTGCAACGGCTTCACGTTGTTTATCGTTCAAACCGTCGAGTAATAGAGATGGATCCATCATGATGAGAGCTACTGGTTATTTATACATAAAAACCGATTATAACCTAAACAACCGGGTGCTGTTTAGACAAAACTTGATAAAAAAATCGATGTTTTTTTGCCCAACACATCAATTAGTTATACCCATTTGACCCTGCAAACCCATTTACTTCGGAAATTTTTCTGAAAGTTTTTTAGCCAGTTTCCTATCTTTTAAGTTAAGCAAGTTGATAACAAAAACGCCAAAACAGGTGATTCATCTTGCCAACTTAAAGTAAAGGAAATCATTCAGAGGAATTTATTATGAAAAAGTCGAATCTAGCTGTTACTGCTGCTGTTACTGGTCTTCTAGCTCTTGGTGGCACAATGCTAACTGCAGCTCCAGCTGTCGCTGCTGAAAAAGAAAAGTGCTATGGCGTTTCTAAAGCAGGTAAAAACGACTGTGCAACAAAAAGCAGCTCATGCGCTGGTACTTCTAAAGAAGATAACCAAAAAGACGCATTCGTAGTCGTACCAAAAGGTCTTTGTGACAAACTCGCTGGCGGTAGCACTTCTTCTTCATAATCTTTTATCGCTAGCTATTGTGAGGATGCGTTGACGCTCAACCAACGCAAAGCCAAGACGCATCCTTCTCTTCCCGCACGATTTGAAAAGGAGTTTCACGTGAAACACCACACCTTCCACGACCTTGTTGGAGTTGGATTAAGAACCCCTCACCTCGATTACTTTAGCCAATCCCAACCTGAGTTGTCTTGGTTAGAAATCCACAGTGAAAACTATTTCCAACCCAACGCTGCAGAGCGCCATCAGCTACAAACGCTTCGCGAGCAATATCAAATTAGCTGCCACGGTATTGGTTTGTCGCTAGGTTCGGTGGAACGTGTTAGTCAAAAGCATCTTGCGCAACTTAAATCACTGATTGACTCAATCGACCCAATTCTTGTTTCTGACCATTTAAGTTGGAGTGAAAACGGCGGTCACTACTTTAATGACCTGCTTCCACTTCCGTATACGGAAGAAGCGCTCAACGTGTTCACTCGTAACGTGAATGAAGTGCAGAATTATTTGCAACGCGAGATCTTGATAGAGAACCCATCTAGTTATGTGAAGTTTCAACATTCGACCATCAGCGAATGGGAGTTTCTTACCGAAGTGCAAAAGCGCACTGACTGTCGTTTATTGCTCGATTTAAACAATGTTTATGTTTCGGCGTTCAACCACGGTTTTGATTGCGACACATACCTAGATGCGATTCCAGCCGACAAAGTGGATGAGATTCACTTGGCAGGTTTTATCATCAAACAACTCGACAAAGGTGAGATATGGATTGATACCCATAGCCGCCCGGTTAGCGATGAAGTTTGGCAGTTGTTTTCACAGTGGACAAAAAAACACGGTCCACGTCATACGTTGATTGAATGGGATTTGGATATCCCCGCGCCAGAAGTCTTATTAGGAGAAGCACAGAAAGCATCGCAACTACTGTTGCAAGGCACACTTCCAAGTGAACAAAGCGAGCCAAGGAAGGCATCATGAATCTAGCCACCTTACAAAGCCAGTTTGCTAAAGCCCTGCACTATCAAGCGCTCGGTGAAGACTGCGATATTGCCAGTGATGAGTTTACCGCTGATGAACGCATACAAATTTACCGCAATAACTTTATCGTCAGCTTAAGCGAAGTGTTGTCCGCGACCTACCCGATGGTTGAAGCGCTGCTTGGTGAAGAATGCTTTGAGCAGATAGCTCGCCAGCATGTTCTTTCTTACCCATTAAAAGAAGGAAATGTGGTGCATTATGGCGAAGGCTTTCAAGACACCATCATGCAGTTTAGTCAGGTGATCGCACAAGCACCTTACAGCCCTGAAGTCGCACGCTTCGAGTGGCATATCGACCTAGCTCGTCAAGTACAGTATGAACAATCCAATGCAGCGGAATTAAAACCGCTTGCGTTACTTGGCGAAGTGAGTGAAGAGCAACAACCCACTTTAGTCTTACACCTTAAAAAGGGCTGCCGCAACTTTGACTCCAACTACGCAGTATTCGATCTATTTAGCGCGATTCAAACTGGGCAATTCGAACAACTTAATATCAACCAATTACAGCAAGGTGTCATCTCGATTCAAGCCAATGGAGAAGCCTTGTGTCACGCACTCGATGCCGATGTGTTCCAACTGCTGCAATGTTTAGAGCAGAAGCAGAGTTTGAGCGAAATACCTGAAGTTTTACTCGCTCATCTCAATCGCATCATGGCACTCGATATTGTTGACGGCTTTACATTGCAATCAATCTAAGGAGCACTCTATGACGGATACGGTTAAAAACTTAGTGAATCGGTACGATGATTTAATCAGTACCTTACAAGCAGGCTTTGTCCCTTTACTACTTCTCTTTTGTCGCTTTTGGGTTGCTTGGGTGTTCTTCAATTCAGGACTAATCAAAATCTCATCTTGGGATAGCACGCTGTACTTATTTGAGCTGGAATACCAAGTGCCAATCTTGCCATGGGAATTGGCGGCTTATTTAGGTACGGCTGCGGAGTTGGTTCTACCGGTGTTCTTGGCACTAGGATTGATTACCCGCCCGATGGCAGCAATGCTGTTTGTGTTCAACATCATCGCAGTGATCTCTTACCCACTGTTGTGGGAGAAAGGTTTTTATGACCACCAACTTTGGGGATTGATGATTCTTATCGTAATCGTATGGGGGCCAGGACCTCTGTCTTTGGACCACATCCTGAAAAAGAAAATGACGAGCTAAAAAAATCCCCGCATCATGCGGGGATTTTTTATTATTTATTCAAGTAAGCCAGTAGCTCTTCTGCTGAGATACCTTGCTGAGCGAGGTCTTTTGCCATCTGCTCGACTTGTTCATCTTTGCGTGACTCAATCACTTGCTGAAATTGGTACACGATATCACGCAAAATTGGCAGAGGTACTTGTTTAGCCGCACTACGAATACGCTCGGAGCTTTGATTACCCAGCTCATTAAGCAACTTGCCAAACATCACCTTTTCTGGTGAATCTTCCATTTGCTCTAGAATACGAGCCATTTCATACGTGGTTAACGACATTACTTTTTGAGTTCCGTTATGGTGTCAGGAAAAGTCTGAGTGACAAATATACACGCCTTACTTACATTGGAAAATACTAAATTACACTGATTTACGCTTTCGCAAAGCTCGAGTGCCAGTTCTTCCCTGCTTTTGTAAACAGAACGACCAACGCAGGTAATAGGACCCACATATGAATTGCGATCAAGGTTTGTGGATCAAGAGATAAGCGTTGCAGTGTACCCACCAACAAACCAGAGCCACTCATTTGGAACAATCCAAGCAGTGCAGCTGCCGTGCCCGCCTTATCACCAAACGGTTCTAACGCTTTCCCTGCCGCTGCACCCAGAATGAATGCAAAACCTACAGAAGACATAAAGATAGGTAACATGAAAGAAAGCGCGGTATTCTGACCATTCATCACTAGCATGATCACACCTGCGAGACCCAGAGTTGAGATCCCGGTGATCAAGGTGTTGTGAGTTCCAACGCGCTCCATAAACTTAGGCGCCAGCATACATGCCGCAATGTTTATCACCGCATTCACACCAAACCAGAAAGTGAATTCATTCATCGACAGCCCCATCCCCGTCATCAATACCGACGGTGCGGAGGTAACGTAAGCAAGAATAACCGCCATCGCCATCAAGCATAATGACGCATGGAAAACAAAAGATGGTGTGCTAAGCACTGCCCAATACCGACTAAGCTTAAACACGGCTTGCTTTTCTGTTGACGGGTTAGTCTCTTTCATCATGAAAAACATCAATGATCCAGACACCACAGCAAAACCCGCCATAAAGCTAAAGTTAGCACGCCAGTCAAATTGCTGAGTTAACCAGCTACCTAGAATTGGAGCTAAAGCAGGAATGAAACAAATCGCACCGTTAAGGTAGCTGATCATTTTGCCGCTTTTTTCCGGGCCAAAGATATCGCGAACTGTTGCAAAGGCTGCTACCGATGTCGCACACGCACCTAAGCCTTGTAGCAGTCGGGAAACCAACATCCACTCAATATTTTGAGCACTCCACGCCAATAAAGCGCTCATCGCGTAAATGGTGATACCGCCCAATGCAACAGTTCGACGTCCGAGTTTATCTGCTAGGGGACCTGCGAATAGCTGACCAACACCCATAGCAAATAAGAACCAAGTGATCGTGTCTTGTGCTAGCGCATTATCGACCTGAAAAGTGGAAGCAATAAGAGGTAAAGCAGGTAGATAAATATCAATCGCTAAAGGACTAAAAAGAACCAAAAGGGTCAATAACGCCATCTGTTTTTTACTATTAGAAAACTGGCTAGACACACAACACTCCGAATTGGATAAAGAACTTTGGGTAAAGCTTAATCATCTGATGATATGAATGGAAATGATGTATAATCATGAGCATTATTCCTCAGAGGAAATTCATTGTGAATGTCGAAAAACTGGCTCGTATCGATTTAAATCTATTGGTCTGCTTTAAAGTGCTGATTGAAGAGTTAAACGTTACTCGTGCGGCCCACCGATTGTGCTTAAGCCAATCTGCCGTAAGTAAATCACTGGCTAAACTGCGCATTCAATTTGATGACCCTCTTTTCACTCGAAACTCACATGGATTAACACCTACGCCGCGCGCATTGTTTCTTAAACCGAAACTGGATCTGTTGATAAATCAGTTAGAAGTGCTGACTCAACCCGAAGAGTTTTCTCCGCAAAGCAGTGAATACCGTTTTCAAATAGCAGCGGTAGAGAGTGTCTACCCTCTCATTCTACCCCATTTTTTACCGGCGATTTTTCAACAAGCACCTGGCGTGACAATTAGCACACACCCGTGGTCGGATAATACATTTAAAATGCTTCAACGCGGCGAACTGGATTTAGGCTTAACTGGAAAAGATATCGATATAAACGATGCCAAGCTGACTCTTCAACCACCCGATGACATTTGCGAGTTGGAAATTTATCGTGATTACCAAATGTGCATCATTCGCAAAAACCACCCTGCGCTAAAACAACCTTGGAACCTGGAAGCCTATCTCGCCCTACGCCATGTACAAGTACGTTGTGATGGCAACGACCGTTGGTTGCTGGATTATCGCCTTGCAGATATTGGCGCCGACCGCGATATTGCCGTCACTGTGCCCGACTTTAACAGTGCCGCAAGTTTATGTTCATACACCGACTTTATCTTTACTGCGCCAAGTCATTTTGTGCAACTTGCGGCCAAACAGCTTGATTTGGTCGTGCTGCCACTACCGTTAGAATTCCCACCTATGGCTTACACTTTATTCTGGCACCGAGACAGAGAAAACGACCCTGCATTAGGCTGGCTACGTACGATGATCACACAAAAAACCGATCACCTTAGATAAAAACACCGCGCTCAATTTGCGCTTAGCGGCTAAAATGAGTAGCTTAACTGTCGTAGTCCTTTTTGGCTCATCTATGGCCTAGTTGTACTCCGACTCTATTGAAGTGATTGCGAACCTCAATGGAATCGTAAACTGCATGAAGCAGATGGAAACAGCTCCCACACCTGAGCATGAAGGAGCGGTAATTTGAAGGAATAACACAGATGCACAACGATACCCAAAGCCGCGTGAATGCAATTCGCGAATGGCTAGCACAACATAATATTGATGCCCTACTTGTCCCTCATGAAGACGAGTACTTGGGTGAATACGTACCAGCGCACAACGAGCGTTTACATTGGCTAACTGGCTTTACTGGTTCTGCTGGTGCTGCGGTAATCACCAAAGACAAAGCCGCTATCTTTGTTGATGGTCGCTACACAGTACAAGTAACAAAGCAGGTTCCTGCTGATCTATTCGAATACCGTCACTTGATTGAAGAGCCTGCACTAGATTGGATTAAAGACCATCTTGCAAATGGCGCGTCTGTGGCAATCGACCCTCGCATGCACAACGCTGCTTGGCTAGACATGGCACAAGCAAAACTTGCTGGCGCACTTGAGCTTAAGATTCTCGATAGCAACCCAATTGATGAACTGTGGCACGACCGCCCTGCTCCTGTGGTTTCTGATGTTCGCCTAATGGCAACAGAAGCAGTTGGTCAGTCAAGTGAAAGCAAACGCCAAGAAATCGCAGAGCTCGTGAAAAAAGCCGGTGCAGACAGCGCAGTGATCACAGCACTTGATTCTATCTGTTGGCTGCTCAACGTTCGTGGTCTAGATGTCTCACGTCTACCAGTTCTGCTTTCTCACGCGATTCTGCACTCAGACTCAAGCGTGGAATACTTCCTAGATCCTGCTCGCCTACCTGCTGAGTTTGACGCTCATGTTGGTGCCGGCGTGACGGTTCATCACCCAGAAGCATTGCAAGCACGACTAAAAAACCTAACTGGCAAGAATGTACTGGTTGACCCTGCGACAAGTAACGCGTGGTTTAAGCTGGTTCTACAAAACGCTGGCGCATCTGTGGTGAGTAAAGCTGATCCATGCCTAATGCCAAAAGCAGCAAAGAACGCAGTTGAAATCGCAGGCATGAAAGCATGTCATATCCGCGATGGCGTAGCGATGAGTAAGTTCCTTTCTTGGTTAGATGCTGAAGTCGTTGCGGGTAACCTGCATGATGAAGCGACGCTGGCAGACAAACTGGAAGCGTTCCGTAGCGAAGACCCGACACTTATGGATCTTAGCTTCGATACTATCTCGGCAGCAGGTGGCAACGCGGCGATGTGTCACTATAATCACGAGAACCAACCTGAACCTGGCAAGCTAGAACTGAACACACTTTACCTAGTGGATTCAGGCGGTCAGTACCTAGATGGCACGACAGACATTACGCGTACCATCGCGATCGGTCAGCCTTCACAAGAGATGATTAAACAATTCACTCTCGCGCTAAAAGGTCACATCGGTGTTGCTCGTGCACGTTTCCCGAAAGGCACACGTGGTTACCAAATCGATACGCTAGCTCGTCAGCACCTATGGGCGGAAGGCTACGATTACGATCATGGTACTGGTCACGGTGTTGGTCACTTCCTAAGTGTTCATGAAGGTCCGGCGAGCATTTCTAAGAAGCAAATAGACGTGCCTCTAACAGAAGGTATGGTGCTATCCAACGAGCCAGGTTACTACCGTGCAGATGCGTTTGGTATCCGTATCGAGAACCTAGAGCTTGTTGTTGAAACCCCAACTAACGGTGACTTCCCTGTTCTGTCATTTGAGTCGCTAACACGCTGCCCAATCGACAAGCGCAACATCAACGTTGATATGCTAACTCGTCCAGAACTTGCTTGGCTGAATGATTACCATCAGAAAGTGTGGGATGAGATCAGCCCGCTGGTTGAAGGTGATGTGAAAGAGTGGCTTCGTCAAGCAACGCTACCAATAGCACACAGCTAGAAGCTAGAAGCTAGAAGCTAGAAGCTAGAAGCTAGAAAAAAGTAGAGGGTTGATGTTTTGCATCAACCCTCTTTTTTTGCCTATGTTTCACGTGAAACATAACGATGACCAGTGGCTTTCTTTGCTACTTAACCAGAATACGCTGAGTGCCAATCTCGCCATACAGGGTCAAATCCTTTGGCTCGAATCATCTCTTCCACAGAACCCGCGCTTCGCTCATCGCTGATCTCAAACTGCTCGAGTTCAACATCATCCATCGCATAACCACCCGGCTGAGTTTTCGATGCAGCAGACATACTGGTGATGCCTAACGGCAATGCATTGTCTCTGAACTTCGGTGATTCACGAGTCGATAATGACAACTCCACCTCTGGATTCAACAAACGATAAGCGCAAATCAACTGAACAAGCTGCTTATCCGTCATGACTGATTTTGGTTGGAGCGCGCCCTCACAAGGACGTAAACGTGGGAAAGAAATTGAGTACCGAGTCTGCCAATATGTGCGCTCAAGATAGTCCAAGTGCGCTGCGACATAAAAGCAATCGGTACGCCACTCTTCCAATCCTATCAAAGCACCAATACCGATCTTATCGATGCCTGCTTTTGCAAGACGATCGGGTGTATCCAATCGGTATTCGAAATCCATCTTGTTGCCACGCAAATGGTGCTCGGCGTAAGTCGAAGGATGATACGTTTCTTGATAGACCATCACCGCATCCAAACCCAATGTCTTGAGCTCAGCGTATTCGTCTTGATCAAGTGGCTGTACTTCCATCGCCAAATAGTTAAAGCGCTTCTTAATCATAGGCACCATTTCGCGGAAGTATTTCATACCCACTTTAGTTTCGTGCTCGCCAGTCACCAGCAATACGCTATCAAACTTCATGCGTTTAATGGCTTCAACTTCTGCAGCCACTTCGTCCCTATTCAAAGTACGACGCTTGATTCTGTTCTCCATAGAGAAGCCACAATAAGTACAAGCATTGGCGCACAAGTTAGAAAGGTACAGTGGAATGTAAAGCGACATGGTATTACCAAAACGCTTGCGAGTTGCCGAGTATGACAGCTGCGCCATTTGCTCTAAGTACGCTTCAGCCGCTGGTGAAATTAGCGCTTTAAAGTCTTCCAAATCACGCTTGGGTTTATTCAATGCTCGCTCGACATCTTGTGCCGTTTTCGCGTAGATCGACATCGAGATGTCATCCCAATTAAGCTGCTTAAATTGTTCAACGAAGCTCATGTTTTCCTCGCTTAATAGCTAAACCAATCTAGGACTAAAGCTCATCTAGGAATGACGTCAGTGGACTCGACGCAACCGCATGAGAAACCTTACCGGCAAGTCCAGCTTCATAAGCCATACGCCCGGACTCTACCGCCAACTTAAATGCCTTCGCCATCGCAACGGGATCGCTCGAAGCTGCAATCGCTGTATTGACGAGCACGGCATCCGCGCCCATTTCCATCGCACGCGCGGCATGTGAAGGAGCACCAATACCCGCATCAACAACGACAGGAACATTAGCTTGGTCGATGATGATCTCTAGGAAATCGTGAGAAACTATCCCTTTGTTAGAACCGATCGGCGCACCTAATGGCATGACTGCAGCACAGCCTACTTCTTCCAATCGTTTACACAGAACCGGGTCAGCATGACAATAAGGAAGGACAATGAAACCCTCACGAACCAGCTGTTCAGCGGCTGCAAGTGTCTCAATTGGATCTGGCATCAAGTACTTCGGGTCTGGATGAATTTCCAGTTTTAGCCAGTTAGTACCCAACGCTTCTCGCGCCAGTTGTGCAGCAAACACAGCATCTTTAGCATTCTTTGCACCTGATGTGTTTGGCAATAAGTTCACACCCGCTTGTACTAACGGCAGCAAAATATCGTCTTGTTGGTCGTTCACATCCACACGCTTCAACGCCATAGTCGCAAGTTGAGATCCCGACACTTGAATCGCTTCTGCCATTAATCGGCTGTTGGCAAACTTCCCGGTTCCCGTGAACAGTCTTGATTCGAATTGTTTATCACCAATTTTAAGCATCGACTTTAACCCCCTGCGATCGCTTGAAACAAAGAGATGCTATCTCCCTGTGAAAGAACTGTGCTAGCCCACTCACTGCGCGGCACAACATTGTTATTAATTGCAAAAACACAGCCCATTTCAGGCAGCGCAAATTGACTAATGATTTGCTGTAGATTCGACTCACTGGCAACTTGATGTGACTGGTCATTAATGACAATAGTGATCATATCTAGGTCAGCAGCGGTCATTTGTGTTGTTTGTTGTTCTGATAACGTCATTGCTTCCAACTCTCTTAATTCTGCCCATTACTCGTAAACTAAATCTGAGCACACACTTGGCACTGTTTGTCTTTGCTTATCGCCATGGTTTGCCATTGCAGCTTCAATCCATCGAACAGGTGTAACTTGGCAGTCTCGACATGAAACTTTCCCGTCGCCATTTTTTGAATTGCCGCTATCGCTTGGTAGTTGCCAAGTGTACCCACCACCGGACCGACGACACCGCTCTCACTGCACTTTTGCGTTTGCGGTAATTCGTCGAACGGATACAAACAGCGGTAACAGGCTTTACTCTGCGCTTCTTGTTCACTTGGTGTTTGGTAATCAAAGACAGCGAATTGCCCTTGCCAACCAATTGCCGCCGCCGAGATGAGCGGCGTATTTTGCTCGAAACAAACTTGGTTAATTAGCTGGCGCGTTGGCATGTTATCGGTGCAGTCGAGCACCACATCCGCTAGCATCACCTCAAGCTGCAGCTGTGCTTTGTCTAATCGCTTATTAAGAGCGCGAATTTGAACCATAGAATTAAGGTCAGTCAGTTGCTTTACAGTCGCTTTTGTTTTCGCAACTTGGAGGTCTTGTTCGCGATAAATGATCTGGCGTTGCAGGTTACTGCTATCAACTTCATCGTCATCGACCACAACCAATTTACCAACACCCGCTGATGCCAAGTACAAACTCGCTGCGCTCCCTAACCCACCACAACCGATGATCAGCACATGCGATTTGCTCAAACGCTCTTGCCCACTTTCAGCAATTTCAGGCAGAGCTACTTGGCGTTGATAGCGAAGGAACTGCTTATCCGTGAGCATTCTCGCCTCTCTTGGTATGCGCTAATTCACTATTCTGATCAGTAAACGTTAGCTGTCTTTCTTTCATCAGTTGTGCAAAGAACTCAATGACGGACTGAGGTGATTCTGCCAACGTAATAGCTCGCACAACTGCCAAACTAGAGACGCCCATGCGCCAAACTTGGTCTGCATTAGATTGGTCAATACCACCAATCGCAACCGTCGGAAAGCCAAGCACATAGTCACTTACTTCTTTGTCTTTTGAAGTTCTGAAAGCAGCCTCTGTATTTGTATAAGGAATGCTATCAATCAGCTTTTGATACAAAGCCAAGCGCACCAAACCTTGTGGTTTCGATGGCATCTGTTTTGTGGTGGTTGGGAAAATATGCCCTAGTGCGATGTAGCTAGGATGAATTTGTACGATGCGCAGTAGTTCGTAATAACCATGCGTAGAAAGACCAAGACGAATGCCGGCTCTAGTTATCTGAGCCAAATTCGATTCTTCTATGTCTTCTTGTCCTAGGTGAACGCCATAAGCGCCATGCTTGATTGCCAACTGCCAATAGTCATTGATGAACACTTGTGCTTGATACTGACGACCTAGCTCAATTGCTCGAATGATCTGTTGTTCTAAATCGGCTTGTTGTGGGTTCTTGATTCGCAGTTGAATAGTGTTGATGCCTAATGGCAGTAGACGCTCAATCCAAGCAACATCATCAACGACTGGATAGAGCCCTAGACTTTGCTTAGTTAGAGTTGGAAAGCTAACGCTCTCACCTTGTGCAGACCAACCAACTTGAATACCTAGCCGGTTATCCTCTAGTACAGGTGTGGGGAAATCATCAAATTGGTCAGCCCACTGAGTAGATCTTCCCTCACCAAGGTTGTCATTCGACAGTGTTTCACGTGAAACATTCGCTTGTTGAGTTAGCATTCCTCGAGCAAGTGTTAACGCATCTTCGATAGGAAAATCGAGTACTGTCAGCGTTACTATCCAAGCAAGGTGATGTTCGGGATCGAATATTGCGTTGAATTTGGACTTAACGGAAAGCGCTCTCACTTCGTTGTTAATTGGGTGACGCCAGATATCAAGCTGAAGCACTTTCTCCTTTTCATCGGATACATGCGTATCAGCAATGCCAATATAAATCGCTTTCGACGGTTGCTTAGCACACGCTTCTACCGATAAAGCAGAGCGGTAATAGAGCACAAATGAACTCTCATTCTCAGAGTCATAACCATTAATAAGATCTGTCGTTATGCGTGTGGTCTGTTGGTCGCGAACAAGCTGAATAGATTGAGTTGGGCTCACACCCAACTCAATGTCTTCTATGCTAAAACCCTGTTCTTTCGCCAACAACAAACATTGCTGAACTAAACCTGTCAGTTCAATCAACGATGACGGAATAAGGATTTTGCTCATTAGTCACTTACCTCGGCATGTGCTGCTGGGTGGTATAGCTCGGAACCTGACTCTCTAAATTCTTGCGATTTCTGACGCATCCCTTCAAGAGGATCATCTAGCATTTTAATCGAGATAGCTTGGTCCGCAGCAACTTGCTCAGTGTCTTTCGCGTACTCTCGTACCTCTTGCGAAATCTTCATCGAGCAGAACTTTGGTCCGCACATCGAACAGAAGTGAGCAACTTTGCCGGACTCTTGAGGTAAGGTTTCATCATGGAAAGCGCGCGCGGTATCTGGATCGAGTGACAAGTTGAATTGGTCTTCCCAGCGGAACTCGAAGCGAGCTTTAGAAAGCGCGTTATCACGAACTTGTGCACCAGGATGTCCCTTCGCCAAATCCGCGGCGTGCGCAGCAAGCTTGTAAGTTATCATGCCTACTTTCACGTCTTCTTTGTTTGGTAAACCAAGATGCTCTTTAGGAGTGACGTAGCAAAGCATCGCACAGCCATACCAGCCAATCATGGCAGCACCAATACCTGAAGTAATATGGTCGTAACCTGGAGCAACGTCTGTCGTCAATGGGCCAAGGGTATAGAAAGGAGCTTCATGGCAGTGCTCTAACTGTTCTTCCATGTTCTCTTTGATCATGTGCATTGGAACATGACCAGGACCTTCGATAATCACCTGTACGTCGTATTCCCACGCTATCTTGGTTAACTCACCAAGGGTACGAAGCTCTGCAAATTGCGCTTCGTCGTTAGCATCGGCCACCGAGCCAGGACGCAGACCATCACCGAGAGAAAGTGCCACATCATACTTAGCACAGATTTCACAGATCTCTCGGAAGTGGGTATATAAGAAGCTTTCTTGGTGATGCGCTAAACACCATTTCGCGATGATAGAACCACCACGAGAGACGATGCCAGTAACGCGTTTTGCAGTCATTGGCACATAACGAAGTAGTAAACCGGCATGGATAGTAAAGTAGTCAACGCCCTGCTCTGCTTGCTCAATCAGGGTATCGCGCATCACTTCCCAGTTAAGGTTTTCCGCAACACCGTTCACTTTCTCAAGCGCTTGGTACATTGGCACGGTACCGATCGGAACCGGACTGTTACGTAGAATCCACTCGCGAGTTTCGTGAATATTGCGTCCAGTAGAGAGATCCATAACGGTATCGCCACCCCAGCGCGTCGCCCACACTAGTTTCTCTACTTCTTCTTCAATCGAAGAAGTGACCGATGAGTTACCGATGTTGGCGTTCACTTTGACCAAAAAATTACGCCCAATGATCATTGGTTCGGATTCTGGGTGGTTGATATTAGAAGGGATAATAGCGCGACCTTCGGCGACTTCTTTACGCACAAACTCTGCAGTAATGTCCTTTGGTAGGTTCGCACCAAAGCTTTGACCCGGATGCTGTTGATTCAGCACTTCATCGCGATACTTGGCACGCCCCATGTTTTCACGCAGCGCGATATATTCCATTTCTGGGGTAATAATACCTTTGCGAGCATAGTGCAATTGGGTCACACAATGGCCATCTTTGGCACGTCGAATACGTGGTAGATTACCGTAACGAAGATCGTCTAGTGTTTCGTCTTCTAAGCGTTCTTTGGTGTACACCGAGCTTACTTCATCAAGTAGCTCAGTATCGGCACGCTCTTCAATCCACCCTTCTCTCAGCTTAGGTAAGCCGCTATAGAGGTCTATGGTGTGCTCTGGATCTGTGTATACACCCGAGGTATCGTAAACGCGTACTGGCTCATTAGGCTCGAAAATAGGCGCTTCTTTTGTGCCTCCAATAAGGCTATCGGCGAGTGATATTTCACGCATTGGCACACGAATATCTGGACGTGAGCCTTCTACGTAGACTTTGCTTGAATTGGGGTACGGTTGTACCGAGAGTGTATCAATGAACTGTTTTGCTTCCAGTCTCGCTTGTTTGCGACTCGACATAGCATTTTTCCTTGCTTTGTTATACTAGATAAAAAGTAATTGGATAAAAATGCTTGGCGGATAGATGCGACAAGAGGAGTCAAATTAAGGCTAGTTAAAGCTTACGATATTTGCCTGTAACAACATTCGACTTTTGATAGATCAACCAGAAAGAACTCCGGTGTGAATATCTTCTCTTGTTCCCTTCGCAGATTCTAATCTGATCAGGTTCAACGGATCCCGAATTAACGGTCTCAGCCTTATGGCACTCCGACAAGTGATGTCAGTATATAAAAACGGCTTGGTGAAACCAAGCCGACCTGTTCAATTTTTAACTACTTTGCTAGCTGCGCATCAATAATTGAAAGCCTATCCACGCAGCTGAAATACTTAACACGACATTCAACAATACGTTCAACCCCATCTTAAAGAAAGCGCCCTGCTGCATAAGCAACACATTATCCATCGAGAAGGTGGAAAACGTCGTTAGTGCCCCTAAAAAACCCAAGCCAATCACTTGTCGCCAAGGTTCCGTTGCCAAAAGTTCATTATCGAAAGCTGCTATCAATAAGCCCATCATAAATGAGCCAACAACGTTAACGGTTAACGTACCATATGGAAAACCACGCCCCAATAAAATGACACAAAGTTCAGAAATTAAGTAACGAGAACATGCACCAAATGCACCACCCAATGCAATAAAACCCAAAACGGATAGTTGTCCCATAATTCCCCCAGAAAAGTTAATGGCGACATTGTAATCAAATTTACGGCAATAGTGATTATACAATCTTAGAATTCAGCAAAGTATAGCGCTTAAAACTTATCAAGATTTTAAAAGTTACAGGAGTCACTTTACTTCAATGTAACCCATCAAACCCGTCTTCATATGTTCAATTACATGACAATGGTACATCCAACGCCCTGGGTTATCTGCAACAAATGCCGCTTTCGCACTGCCGTTTTTTCCAAGTAAGACCGTATCGGTATGAAACGGTTCGTCGAGTTTTTTGCCATCTAACTCAAGAACCGTAAATGTGTGTCCATGAAGATGAATAGGATGATGATATTGGGTGACGTTCTTTAGGTTGAAGATATAGGTTTTTCCCATCTCCAATGTTGAAAGCGGCGCTGGAATATTATCTTTGCTCATTCCCTCCCAAGCCCGTTTGTTCATCAGCCAGAATTGGGGGATCGCTTTGCCCGATTTATCAGCAGGAGTGATCGCCCCCTCCCACTCAAACACATAATCGATTTGCTCTGCATTTTTCAAATCGAGAGCTGGCACAGGGTTGAGAGGTAATAAAGGCAGTTTCTGGTTGTTCGACAGATCAGACTCAACAACGTCAAACTCGCACAAAGGGAATGGGAAGCGTCCTTTCATTTGACGCACATAAACACGTTTTCCAGCCTTTGGAGCAATCAATCCGACATCTAACCTCATTCCTGGACCAATTTTATGCTCAGTGAGCTTGTAAGGCGTTTTAACAGGGTTACCATCAATAGCGATAACCCAAGCCTCTGCACCTTCAATAGCGATCGGGTAAGTAATGGTGTTATCGACATTAGCAATTCTTAATCGCGTGGTAGCATTCTGCTTCAGCGTATAAACAGGTTCATGCACACCATTGACGCTACTCCACTCTCCGGGAGTCCCCATACGAGCGCTCAAGCGCGGTACCATAAGGTTCTTCCACTGACCTTGTTTGTCTAAATGCCAATGCTTTAGAACTATTTCCTGTTCTTCATCAAATAGAACAGGCTCAGCCTCTTCAACGATAATTAGCCCAACTAAGCCCATACCAAGTTGCTTAACGCTATTCATGTGGGGGTGATACCAAAACGTGCCTGCATCTGGCGGTGTAAATTCATAAACGAATGTTTCACCCGGCATGATAGGCGGCTGGCTTAAGAAAGGTACACCATCCATTTCAATAGGGATTCGCAAGCCATGCCAGTGGATTGTAGTCGGCTCTGAAAGCTTGTTAGTAAACCTAATTATAACTTTCTCGCCTTGGCGACAACGAATCGTAGGCGCTGGAATCGAACCATTAAATGCGAGTACGTCTGTGTTAAACCCAGGGATCAATTCTGCAGTAGAAGGCTCTGCAGTGATATCGTATATATATTGCCTCTGCTTATTAGTGCTCCTAGATAGAGAACATGCAGGTAGAACGGTAAGCGCGGAGATTGCTAAGGATGATTGAAGAAAGCGTCGACGAGATATATCCATACATAGTTACTCATTAATCCAGATCGGTTGAGTGTAACTAAATATAAATAGTGATTCCCCTTTATTATTAAAATTTCGGGCCACTGATCATTACAGCTAACTGTAGTTTCGTTCGTTCAGTAGATTAAATGCTGCCAAAGTACAGCAGAAAGCCATACTTACGGGATAAGAGTAGAAATAAGCTGTAATAATGAGAAGAAACCAGATACAAAAAAGGCTCTGACCTAAGTCAGAGCCTGATATGTGGCAGGGGTGGAGAGATTCGAACTCCCAACACGCGGATTTGGAATCCGCTGCTCTGCCAATTGGAGCTACACCCCTATAGAATTTTCATATTCTAGATTTGACAAAACCTCGCATAAGCGAGGTTGTCGATATTAAGTGGCGGAGTGGACGGGACTCGAACCCGCGACCCCCGGCGTGACAGGCCGGTATTCTAACCAACTGAACTACCA
>NZ_JAWOUS010000029.1:0-38758 GCF_033339495.1 Vibrio sp. 2134-1 | reverse complement strand
TGGCGCTGGACTAAACAAAGGCCCCCTTTTAGGGGGCTCACACAAAGCCACCTTCTTTAGAAGGTGGTAATTTACTTGGTTCTTCTACTGAGCTTAATGGTTAACGCTTAAGAGCGTGTCCACTCTTTTCAGCTTGGAACAGAGCGAGGTAATGGGCAAAAAAGCGCTGCATTTGTTGTTGGTTGTTTTGTTCTCCAAGTTGCCCGAGCAAATGTGCAGCGACTTCAAACGTACACAAATTACCTTGTTGTTGGTTGCGTCGCAGCTGATATTGTGAGTCCGCCGACGCAGACAATCCCATAGTAGGGATACCTTCTAACCAACGGCTCTTATTGATCATCTTGCGCGCCTCTTGCCAGGTGGCATCTAAAATAATAAACAGCGGAGTTTTGGTTTGTTGCTGGCTTTGGAGTACCACATGTTCGAGTGTGATACTTTCTTCACAGGGGAAGAGCAACACCGGATACCGCGACGGATCAGCTAATAGAGTGAGCAATTCTGCTGGTGGCTGTTTGCGATCCCAGATTACTCGCTCAATGCTGAGTTGGCACTGCTCTAGTAGCTGGCCGGTATTAGTATCACGCTTCAGTTCATTCGGATGCATTAACAGCAGGATGTTGTGCTCACTGGTAAGTTTCGGCATCAGCGAGCACATACAATTGAATTGAAAACCGCAGGTTGGACACGGTTGAGACATTAAAGACGAACTCCTTCTCGCACCGGGCTTATCCCATCAGAGAACAGACGCACGCCACTGACTTGGTTCGGCGTTGCCGTTGGCGCCATGCTTGGGTTGAGTGGGTAGCTAACCCCAGTGTATTGCATCACGTGTTGAGCCGCTTTAGCTCCGCCACCGCTGACATTAAAAATCAGATCTCGCCAACCATGAGAGGTTTGTTGGCCGAGCATAATCGGGCTTTGCACTAGTGTAATGCGGCTATTAAATCGCCATTCCTTTTCGTGATGTTCAAATATCAGCAATGTACAGCCTCCGGAACCACACCAATCCAACTGTACCAATAGCTCTTCGTTACCATCGCTGTTGAGGTCGTAAGTTAGCCAACGGTATTGGTTATTGTTGGGGGTGGTTTGATGGATAAAGAAGTAGTTGCGCACCGCGGCATCTACTTTTGAATCAAACTCTGCACTAGAAGGGACGTCAGCACTACCGATGGGGTTGTTGGTGCGTTTTTCGGCTGGTTGCATGATGCCTTCATCACGAACGGTGGCAGGATAAAGGACTAAACCACCATCGGCGATTGAGTATACCAAGTTACCGACTTTTTCTTTGGTCGCTTTGAGCTGATTGCCTTCTCGAGTAAACAGTCGCTCTGACATTAGCCTTTGCTGTTGATGATGCGTCATGACAACTTGAACCTGAGACGGACTTAACTGTTGCCAGTAACCACGCTCGATTAATGGTGCTTGTCCATTGGCGTAACGGTATTTTGTTGTGGCGCTGTGGTCTGGGTTTAAGGTCATTTGTACTTCAAAACCTTGTGATTGAGTTGAGGTCGCGACATAGGTATTAGCCCAACCAAGCGTTGCATCGACGTTTGCAGCCATACCACAACCTTGATACGTCTCGCCATCATGTTTTAGTGTTGCTTTCCAGCCATACAAAGAATCGCTCATTGTGTCTGAGCAGAGGTTTTCTGTTAAGCGAAGCTCACCATCTTGTAGTTGATAAGTGCGCTGGCGAGGTTGAAGCTGACTGCTTTTAATCGCTAATTTTGTGGTTTGTTTGCCGATTTGCTGGAATGTTAGTCCATTAGCCTCAAAGCTTGCCGACCAAGAAGGCTCATTACCAAACACGCGAGTTGGTTTGTTTGGTTGCTGACAACGGTTTGGATTTTCCGTTGTGAGGAAGTTCACTTGTTCCACGACAAAGTTAGCATCGAAATCAGCAGAAAACCCATCGATGCCCGGTGGGTTGAGATGGCCGATAACCTCGCCATACATGGTCTGGTAAGGCTCGTTATTTAACTGAATTGCTCGTTGCATTTGCTGTGGTGACAGTTGCAACCAATATTGCTTGTCGCTGCCACAAGGCATGATGTATTGGCTCTCGTGACCGACGATCACTTTTCCGCGCAGCATAAAAGTTTGAGGTTGAATGGTTTCAGGCTTATCTAAGGTTGCAGGTGGAGAGGTTGGGTCAGCGGCACCAGATTGTGGCGGCTGTGAACTACATGCTTGCAGAACCAGCAGGGTGGCAAGCGCCACTGGGTTTTTCAAAGCCTTCATGTTATATCTTCCTCATTATTGTTACTCAATCGGCATCGGATGGCATTATGGCATATTGGTTATTTAAAACTGAACCAGATACCTTTTCTATTGACACGCTTCGAACCCAAAAGGTTTCATGTTGGGAGGGAGTTCGTAATTATCAGGCGCGCAATATGATGCGTGACCAAGTGAAGGTGGGCGATTTAGTCCTGATTTACCACTCTTCTTGTAAACATGTTGGCGTGGCAGGTATTGCTAAAGTTGTGAGAGAAGCCTATCCCGATCATTTCCAATTCGATCCCGAAAGCGATTATTACGATCCAAAGTCAGACCCAGACAACCCGCGTTGGATTATGGTGGATGTAGAGTTTGTACGTAAAACGGCGCGAGTGATTCCGTTGTCGGTGATGAAAGCGATGCCAGAACTTGAGAACATGCCGTTGGTGAAACGTGGAAATCGCTTGTCGATTATGCCCGTGGCAGAAGAAGAATGGGACGCGATTCTTGGCAAAGAGAAGCTGCCAAGTCAGCGATAAAAGAGAAGGGCTGCGAATGTGCAGCCCTTCATTATTTGGAGTATTGAAGCTTACAGCAAGTGTTCTTGTAGGTAGTGTGCAACCGCATCTTCTGCATTGCTGCCAATTACTTCATTATTTGGTAGAGCTTTCATCACTTTTTCGTGTGATGTACCCATAACTAGCCCTTTACCTGCCATCGACAGCATTTCTACGTCATTCATGCCATCACCAAATGCTACGCAGTTTTCTAACGTGAGGTCGAGTTTTTTCGCTACCGCTTCAAGAGCATGACCTTTAGACACGCCAGCGCTCATTACTTCCAAACACCAAGGCGTTGAAAATGCGATGTTCAGCTTATCACCAAACTGCTCACGTAGTTTGTTTTCAAATACGACCAAACGTTCGTGGTCTTCTCCTGGATGCGTGAAGAAAACTTTCGCAATACCGTCAGTTGGGGCGTGGTCTTCATCAAATAAGACGTAAGTGAATTCATCGTGGAAGTCACGTAACGTTTCATCATCCTTGTTCATCAACCAGCTATCATTTTGATACATGTGAATAAGTATTTCTTGATCATGTTTGATCGTGTCGATCACGCCTTGTACCAGTTCCGCAGGGACATTCTCGCTGTACATTAGCTGATCTTCCTGGTCATGCACTCGGGCACCATTCGACGTGATCATATAAGCTGGAATGCCAACTTGGCGACGGATGCTCGCAACGTCTACGTGGTGACGGCCGGTTGCAAAGACAAAGGTATAACCCTTTTCATGCAGCGCTTTTAGCGTCTCTTTTGAGTAAGCACTGAGCTGATGGTTTGGTGCGAGTAACGTGCCATCCAGATCAGAGGCAACGATTTTGGTGATCTCTTTGCAAGGTAGCGATGTGCTCATGAAGTCCTCGTAAACGGTTTGGATAGTGTGGAACAGGTGAATTGCAAACGGAGTACAGCAGACTGACTAGATCGTACTGCTCCGAATGCGGGGGAACTTGGGCTCGTAGCACTATGCGGTTAAACACTGTGTCAAAGTAGCCAAGTTCAAGCAGTGTACGCCAAAATGAGGATGAAAAAGAGGGTAAATCGATGTGTAGACATTTCCTCTTTAATCTTAGTCGTGAAATGGTCGCCTAGAGTTCTTATTGTGCTTGTTCGTTTGATGGCGATTTAGGGTCATTCATAAAGCTGAAAATCGCATCGAGCGCTTGATTACGATACTTGTCGGTCTCGAACAAGATTTCATGCTGTGCGCCTTCGATAGAAAGCAGCTCCGCGTGCGGGTTGGTTTTCCGCAATTTATCAATAAAACGCTTTTGCGCGAGATTGCTAACAATCCGATCGTTTCCGGCTTGGATTAGGATGACTGGTATTTTGACTTGGCGAGTTAATAAAAAGCACTGCTTAGCGGCCATGAGCCCTTGCCAAACCCAGCGAGTGCTTGGCCCACCGACTTGCAGTTCCGGTTTTTCCGTATATAGGTTTCGGAACCATTGGTAGCGGCCGTAACTTTGGCTAAGTGGGTTATCTTCAAAGGGCTTAGGGAAGTAGGCCTGATGTCCTGGTGCATAGCGTGGCAAAGTTGATACCGCTGACATAATTTGTGTGACCGGAATCGCTATTGGTGATAGGTACCATGGCAGGTTAATGCCAAACATGGGCGCACTTAGAATCAAACCAGTAAAAGGGTGTTCTGGGTGAGTTTGCAGGTAACGTGTCGCGATCGCGCCGCCCATAGAGTGCGCGATGATGAAGCATTGTTGATATTCGCTAAGGTCGTGTTTTTTTACGACGATGTCCATATCATCAATATAATCAGTAAAGTCATAGACGTGACCCATATCTGAGTCAGATAATAAACGATCTGATAAACCTTGTCCGCGGTGGTCAAAGGAATAGACATCGAAACCTTGGCGGTAGAGATCGTAAAACAGCTCTTGGTATTTCCAGGAAGACTCAATGCGTCCATTTACGATGAGCACGGCTTTTTTATGCTCTGGGTTGGTTAGCTTGCACCAGTAAATGTTCTTTTTCTCAGTCCCTTTAACAAAGCCCTCTTGGCGAGTTTGCCAAAGTGCTGCGATCGGACCACCAATTGCTTGCTCAAATAATGTCTCTTGAGTATAAGTCAAAGGTGAATGGTTAGTCGCCATTAGTTGATTACCTGAAGATACGTTGTTTACGCGATGTATCATCGAAGAATTAGTGAGGAAATGCAATGGATACCCATGTCTGGTTAGCTTATGTAGTAACAGCAATCGTTTTTAGTTTGGCTCCGGGCTCTGGCACGGTGAACTCAATCAGTAATGGTTTGAGTTACGGTACCCGTAAATCACTGGGTGCCATTATTGGCTTACAAATTGGTTTAGTTATCCACATCGCGCTGGTGGGGGCGGGTATTGGTGCGCTTGTCGCGCAGTCAGAAACCGCATTTTCTGTCATTAAATGGGTTGGTGCCGCTTATCTGGTTTGGCTGGGGATTCAGAAATGGCGCGACACATCAAGCTTAGTCGCAGCTGAAAACCACAACGAGATGTCAGGCACGGCGCTGTTGTACAAGGCAGTGTTAATTAACCTCACCAACCCTAAATCGATTGTTTTTCTGGTGGCGTTGTTCCCGCAGTTTATTGACCCGGCAAAAGACCAAATCACGCAACTGTTGGTGCTTGGCGTCACTACGGTCGTGATTGATGCGTGTGTAATGTTGGGTTACACGAGCTTGGCAGCACAAATGGGACGCTTTATTCGCTCCGATAAAATCATGGGAAAAATAAACAAAGTATTCGGTTCAATGTTCATGGGTTGTGGTGCATTATTAGCAGCTGCAAAGTCATAAGCCATTTATAGGTCCTTCTTTAGCATGAATACAACGTATGTCGCTCGCCAGCCGATCTTTAACCGAAAAAGACAGACGCTGGGTTATGAATTGTTGTTTCGAGACGGGGAGAGTAACGCATACCCTTCACATATTGATTCAAATCGAGCGACATACCGACTGATCGTCGAAAACTTCCTATCACTGGGCACTAACCCAGTGATTGCCTCTTCAAGATGCTTTATTAACTTTCCTCATCAAAGCTTGGTGCGACGTTTGCCGCGCAGTTTGCCGAAAAACAAAATTGTCATCGAAGTGTTGGAAACGTGCCAACCTACGGATGAGCTTCTTGATGCGATTCGTGAGTTTTATCGAGAAGGTTACTTGATCGCTTTGGATGACTTCACCCTAACACCAGAATGGCGTCGTTTTTTGCCATATGTGCATATTGTGAAGCTCGACATTATGGCGATGGGGCTCGAAAAGGCCTGTGAACTGGTCAAAACACACCTTGCCAAACGCGTCAAATACCACTTTTTAGCAGAACGTGTTGAAACCGCAGAAGAATTTGAGCAAGCGAAAGCGGCTGGCTTTAAATTTTTCCAAGGTTATTTTTTTAGCAAGCCACTCGTCTCGCAGACTAAATACGTCAGTCCTGAGCAAGTGTTGGCATTGCAACTGTTTCGTGAAGTTTGTGCTCCTGAGCCTGACTTTACTCGTATCGAGTCCATCATTACGCAAGATGTCGCGCTTTCGTATAAATTATTGCGTTTTGTAAATACGCAAGCGCCGAATTTGGCTGTCGAAATCAGCTCTTTTCGTCAGGCATTGATTTATCTTGGCCAGGATAACCTTAAGCAGTTTGTCTCTTTGGTTGTGGCATCGTATATCTCCAGTAACAAACCTCGAGAGCTGTATCACCTTTCATTGCAACGAGCTCAATTTTGCCAATTGATGTCGCGCTATCAGCCATTCTCTCATCTCAACGAACAAGGTTTCATGGTTGGTTTGCTGTCGATTCTAGATGCGTTGCTGGATCTTTCGGTGGAATCTTTAGTTAGGCAGTTACCGCTTAGTCATTCAGTACAACAAGCGCTATTACATCGCAAAGGGGTTTATGGTGCACTTATTTCCCTTGAAGAGTGCTACGAGCGTGCCGATTGGTCAGGGGTTGAAAAAATCACGATGCAATTGGGGTTGCCTTTAGAGGAAGTGAAGCTCTCCTTAGGTGAAGCGGTTCGCTGGAGTCAAAGCATCGCGACTGCATAATTTCGTGTCTTATCTTTTATCTCTTTGAATCTCTCTCTTTACAATCAAGCTGTTCGTTAGATGTGAAACTTTTATGACGATGGACGGTTTCCTCTTGACGATATATCTTAATTAAATAAACATATACGCATATCCATATATAGGTATGTTCATTATGCTTCCACATCAGTTTTTTAAGCTGTTATCCGATGAAACACGCGTACGTTGTTTAATGCTCGTGGCCCGTGAAGGTGAAACTTGCGTTGGTGATTTGGCGTTTGCTCTGCAAGAGAGCCAGCCGAAAGTTTCTCGTCATCTTGCTCAGTTACGGTCCAGTGGCATCTTGGTGGATAAACGCCAAGGGCAATGGGTGTATTACGAGTTATCACAGCAATTGCCAGGTTGGATGCGAAAGTTAATTGAAGACTTAGTGGCATCAAACTGTTTGAAGCAGGAATACCAAGACGACATCACACGCTTACACGATAAAAGTCGTGAGGCTTGCTGTTAACAGCGAATAGAGATTCAAGGTAGAAGATTAGAGGGTAAAACTATGACAATTAAAGTAGGAATTAATGGCTTTGGCCGAATTGGTCGCTTAGCGCTGCGAGCGGCATTTGATTGGCCAGAATTGGAGTTTGTGTTAATCAACGATGTCGCAGGTGACGCCGCTACGCTTGGTCACTTATTAGAATTCGATTCAGTGCAAGGTCGTTGGCATCATGGAGTTCAGGTCGAAGGCAGTGAGCTCGTCATCAACGGCAAGCGTGTCGCCACGACTCAACAACGCGATATCGATGCGGTGAACTGGTCTGATTGTGATGTTGTGATTGAAGCGACAGGCGTACATCGCAAAACATCATTCCTAAACAAATACCTAGAGCAAGGCGTGAAACGTGTCGTGGTAAGCGCACCTGTGAAAGAAGAAGGTATTGCGAACATTGTGGTGGGCGTGAACGACCATATTTTCGACCCTGAAAAACATCGTATCGTGACAGCAGCTTCGTGTACGACTAACTGTATCGCACCTGTGGTTAAAGTCATTCATGAGAAATTGGGTATCGAACAATCTTCTTTTACGACCATTCACGACCTGACGAATACGCAAACTATTTTGGATGCGCCACACAAAGATCTACGCCGTGCAAGAGCATGCGGCATGAGCCTTATCCCGACCACGACGGGGAGCGCGAAGGCGATTGTCGAAATTTTCCCAGAATTAAAAGACAAAATTAATGGTCATGCGGTTCGCGTACCTCTAGCAAACGCATCGTTAACAGACATCATTTTTGATGTGAAGCGTGATACCACAGCAGAAGAAGTGAATGCACTGTTAAAAGAAGCATCTGAAGGTGATTTGAAAGGCATCCTTGGCTTCGAAGAGCGTCCTTTAGTTTCTATCGATTATAAAGGCGACCAACGTTCAACCATCGTTGATGCGCAATCAACCATGGTTGTGGGTTCTCGTATGGTTAAGATTTACGCTTGGTACGATAACGAAATGGGTTATGCAACGCGCACAGCAGAGCTGGTTCGTAACGTTGGTTTGGCTTAAAAGGGGGTCACAATGTCTCATCCTACATGGCAATTAGATTTGGACTCCGGTGCTTTAATCTTAACACCGTGCCCAGGAACGAAAGGTGTCGATTTGCATGCGTCGTTAGAACAGTTGAAAGAGCAGGGTGTTCAAGCGGTCGTTACTGCATTAGATGATAGTGAATTAGCTGCGAAGAATGTCTCTGCATTGGGTGAAGCCACTCAGCAACTGGGTATGAAATGGTTCCAGATCGAGATTGAAGACGACTGCGCACCAAATGAAGAATTTGCGACGAAGTGGCAACAAGCCAGTCCGGAACTGCACGCGATTCTTGCTCAAGGTGGCAAAGTTGCGATGCATTGCATGGGTGGTTCGGGGCGCACAGGTTTGTTCGCTGCTCACCTACTCCTAGAAAAGGAATGGCAGTTAGAAGATATCGTGCGAGAAGTGCAGGCATTGCGCCCTGGTGCATTTACAAAACCTGTGCAAGTTGAGTACATCGAACGCGTGGCTCAAGACGCTTGATCAGCTTAAATAGCTTTTGGTTCATTATGATCCAAAAGCTAAATTCGAGCTTCTTCAGGATACGACTGTTTACAAAAAAAGCCATTAATATTAACTAATGCATTGTTTTTAAGGTGTATTTTGCTTTTTATTGATGTTGGGGCATTTTTTGAAAATCACAGCAACATTGTATTGGTCAATGTTGCTGTACAGGTTAGGAAGTATTTAGAACATGATGATCTAAATGCTTCTATCGCTGTACATATGAGGTCAATATGATTTCTCAATTAAGCAAAAGTATTCGTCAGTACATGTTAGTGACGTTTAACTATTGGAACTTTACGGTGACCGATGGCGCACTGCGTATGCTGGTGGTGCTCTATTTTCATGACTTAGGTTATTCCACGTTAGCTATTGCCTCACTGTTTCTTTTCTATGAATTTTTTGGTGTGGTGACAAACCTGGTTGGTGGTTGGTTGGGCGCAAGGTTAGGCCTAAATAAAACCATGAACATTGGTTTAGCGATGCAAGTGTTTGCGTTGCTGATGCTCGCAGTACCAAATGCATGGCTGACCATTGCTTGGGTGATGGCAGCGCAAGCTCTGTCGGGGATTGCCAAAGATCTGAACAAAATGAGTGCTAAGAGCGCGATTAAAACGCTAGTACCAGACGAGCAGCAAGGTGCGCTCTACAAATGGGTAGCGATTTTGACTGGCTCGAAGAATGCACTCAAAGGAGCGGGCTTTTTTGTTGGTGGCTTGCTGCTGTCTTGGGTGGGTTTTCAAAACTCGATGTTTATTATGGCGGGTGTACTTACATTAGTGTTTATTTGCAGCATGATCTGGCTAGAAGCGGACATGGGTAAAGCAAAGAGTAAACCTAAGTTTCGCCAAATATTCTCCAAGTCTGAATCGATAAACATTTTATCCGCAGCTCGCATGTTCTTGTTTGGTGCTCGTGATGTGTGGTTTGTCGTTGCTCTGCCTATTTATCTTGGTAGCGTGTTTGGCTGGGATCACTTGTGGGTTGGTAGCTTTCTCGCTGCGTGGGTCATTGCTTATGGGTTTGTGCAAGGCTTTGCGCCGCGTATTACTGGCAAAGCGCAAGGTCGTGTGCCTGATGGTAGTGCAGCATTGGTGTGGGCAGGAGTCCTAGCGTTAATTACGGCTGGTATTGCTTATGGTGTGCAAATCGGTTGGCAGCCTGAATTGGTGATTGTGGTAGGTTTGATGATTTTTGGCGCTGTGTTTGCCATTAACTCTTCGCTGCACTCGTACTTGATAGTGAGCTACGCTAAAGGCGATGGCGTCTCGTTGGATGTTGGTTTTTACTACATGGCCAATGCGGTGGGACGTTTGATTGGCACGGTATTATCGGGTTGGATCTACCAAGAGGCTGGTCTTGCAGCGTGCTTATGGGTTTCTTTTGCTTTCTTGGCACTGACGACGCTGATTTCAATTAAGTTGCCAAAAGCTGATGTTGCTACTGCGTAACTATCCCCAGTATCGCTATCTGTAGATGGTATAAATGGCTCCAAATCGGAGCCATTTTTGTTTCTTATGCGCCGTTTGCTGTAATCAGATTGTGTCGGTTTGGCATCGAGAGTGAATACTGATGCTTGGTTTTTGGTTCTCGTTAAGTGATTAGAGTGGTGATGAAATCCCCGTTGTAGGTCATTGTTGAGTTAAAAATAAGCAAAAACAGATTGTTAACCATTTCACTGGTTGAGATTTACCCTATGCTATAAACGATAAGCGACTCAAAGTAGGGAAAGGTATGAGAGAAAGGGTTCTGTTTTTTGATTTATTGCGCTGTTTCGCAGCGGTAGCAGTGATCGCCATTCACGTCTTGGCACCGTATCGAAATGAGTTAGGAGTGATTCCATTTGACCAATGGCTGACAGCGGTAGGCGTGAATAGCGTAACCCGCTGGGCAGTGCCAGTTTTTATTTTGATCACCGGAGCGCTAATGCTCAGTGACACTCGACCATTTGACGGTAAGTATTATATCAAAAGGCGTTTGGGCAAAGTTTTAGTTCCATTTCTTATTTGGTCGATGTTTTATGCATACCTTTCAGGTTGGACTTCTCAAGGCTTTGATTTTGAAACCGTAAAAGAGGTATTAAGCAATAGCCCATTCCACGCAACGTATTACCATCTCGGCTTTTTCTATTACTTTATACCACTGTATTTTGTGATTCCGCTGTTTCAATGGATGGTACGCAACGTGGATGACAACGTCTTGTATACCTATCTCGCATTTTGGCTTTTCACCAGCACACTGTTCTTGTTCAAGATTGATGGCCCTTGGAGTAATCAGATGTGGCTTTATATGGGTTACCTTCCACTGGGGTATGTTTTATTTCAAAAGGTACCTTTGAATCGCTCTATGGTGACCCTATTTGTTGGGCTAGGACTCGTGGCGTTGGCAGTGACCTTTACGATGGTTGTGACAAATAGCTTAGAGGCGGAGAAGTATACGGTTGGGCGCTGGCTCTCTTATAAAACACTGAATGTGATTCTAGCAGCTTCGATGATTTTTATGATCGGGCGTTACTTTGGTGAAGGCTTATCACCAAAAGTACAAAAAGTGGTAAGTGTGATCAGTCAGCACAGCTTAGGGATTTACTTACTTCATCCTATTTTCTTATGGCCGATGAAAGAGTTCGGTTGGTACACAGGACATCCTGCGTGGGTGATTCCAGTCTGGATCGTTCTAAGTGGAGCTGGAGCCTTGGCGATGAGCTATCTCTTTTCTCGTTCTGCCAAGACTCGTTGGTTACTGCCTTAACGTTTGATAGCGAAGTGAAGGAACTTGTTGCCGCGATAGGTCAGTGTTCCCTTATCTCCAGGATTGAGTGCATGGTAGTAATGCACTCCAATTTGGAATTCACGCTTTGGACCGATAGAACCACGTTGAACGTAAATCCAATACTCTTGATCGTCTTGACCTGGTGGTGCGTTTGGTATGTCTATCGCTTGTTTATCTAAAACCGTTACCTGCGCGCTTTGCTCTGGAGCGTCTTCGCCCACATAGTGCTTACTATAAAAACGGAAAAACACCCAAGCGCCCAAGGCAATAAGGGCGAATAGGGCGACAATAAGTGAGATTGGCATATTAACCTCCAATGTTTTATCGGGTCCCATTCTACAGAACTCGCTGACGAAACGATGAGTTGAGGTAACTTATTCATAATCTAATGAAAGGGATATGGAGATTATTCGGCGCACTTCACGATTTATCTTAATGATGCGCGATGAAATCGTCGCTTCATCTGCAAGCGAAGTCACTAAAGCTGAACGAAGCGGCTTTCACTTGTTAGGCTATATGAGCTCAAGGGCACAAATTGAAAGTAAAATTACACTTAACGGCTCGAAAAAGCTCTAAATTTATAGAAGAATAAAAATAATGAACATAGGAAGGGTCTGGTAAGGAGGGTTACGATGTCAGATATTGAAAAAGTAGTCATGCGTACCCGAACGATCGAAAAACTTTTGCGTACTCAGTACCATGCAGAAGGGAAAGGGTTGCACCAACTTATTAATAGTTGTGAAGAACGTTTACCGCATGACGTGATAGCAAAGCTTCGATTCATCGCGACAGTGCGTAATAAAGTGGTGCACGAAGACGATTACAAGCTGGATGATCGTAAAGGCTTTATGGCGGCATGTGATGCTTGTGAAAAAGAGCTGACACCAAGAAGCTCTCGCTTTATTTGGCGTACAGCAATTTTGCTAATGACGTTGATTACGCTGGCCGCTCTTGGTTTCTACTATATGCACTGGGATATTTTGTCTAAGCACATTCAGTAGAGCAATACAGATAAATAAAAAAGGACGCATTTGCGTCCTTTTTTATTTTAAATCATTTGGTTAGTACATCATTGGCAGTGTCATTAAACCCACAACCACTGCAATCATAACCAGCCCTTGTTTTTGAGAAGATGAAATCATAACACTACCCCTTAATCTTTGATGAACTCGATGAATTTAATATAGCACTGTTTTTGGGGTTTGATCAACATATGCTCGTTAATCTTTTCAAAAACCACACTTAACTTGTCTGGTTTTACGTGATTCTGACTAATGAAACTATGTTTTTTGTCCTGTATTTAAAGTGTTCACATTGTTTTGTTTTTATCCTTTTTGTTTTTAAGTGTTTGATTTTATAATGTTAAATGGTTTGTGGTGTTGGCTTTGTAATTGTTTTTTGTTTCGAATAGTATGTTGGGTCTTTATTTTGTCTGTATTTCTCAAAAATTGAGAAAATTAAAAAATGTGCTATGAGGTTGCATCGTCAAATCGAAAGCATGGAGTGAGATTTTCTTACCTTATGAGAAAATATGGGCTTCAAAAGTGTTTAGTGATTTTATGGTTTATGAAGTTCGCACTTTTATCTGTTATTGAAATTATGGTTTTATTTATCATTAACTTACTTTTCTTGCCTGATTTTTTTGTTACTGAGTTAAGGTCGGTTTTCTTAGTTTTTACTCCTAATCATCAGTGGTTTCTCTTCTCTTAGAGCGCTACTTAGACTATTTTCTATTTTGTGTCTGTTATTTATTCTTGTTGCCTGCATTACATACATCCTGGTGGTTTAATCGTCAGTTGGTGAAATGGCGGCTTACCTGGAGGACTTATCTGTTTTTCAGTTAAATAGTTTTAGAAAGCGTTGGTTATTGTGTCGTGTAATTTGATGGGTTCGGCTGATGAGCAAAGCTTGGCCCCAATGTTTAGTGGCATCATTCAGGCTCATCGGCTTTATTATTACGTAGGTTGAGGGTTACAAAATGTTTCGAATCGCTAGCGAGATCCAACTTTCGTAGATTGCGTCTTTACATCAAAACTGGTCTACCTAGACTAGCGGCGAGTTTAAGTAAAAGGTGTATACTGCATGTGGAGTTGGCTGGCGATAGGGCTATCAGGTGTGTATTCCGTGTTGGGAGCAAAGCAAGCTAACCCGACACAATCCCTCGTGTTTAAAATCTTTACTCTGCTACTTCTTCTTGTGTTGGTGTTAACTCAAGGTGCATCCGCAACATATACTTACTGGATTGCGGGTGGGCTTATTGTGTCTATGGTGGCAGATACGCTGCACTCGTTTAAAACTCGTAAGCTAATCTATTTTTCGGCTTATCTGGTCGCCCAGGTATGCTACAGCAAGTCATTTTGGGTGCAGCTTAATGGTGAGATTGTCTGGTGGCTGTTGGCCCTGCTGCTTGCAGCGAGTATCGTGGCGTTCTTTTTGTTGCTACCTCAACTCGACTCTCTGGTATTCCCCGTTGTGATCATGGGGATGATGCTGGTTCAACTTGCTTGGGCAGCCGGTGAAGTTTGGTTACAAGTGCCGAGTTACGCCAATGCTATCGGCTTTAGCGGAACCTTAGTTCTGATCTATTCGGCGCTGGCATACGCGATACACGGTTATCGAAAACCGATGAAACACGCCTATTTGTGGGTGAGTGGTAGTTACTTTTTTGCTCATGCCCTCATTGTTGCCTCAATCATTTACTAATTTAAGTCAAAGCAGCTCTTGAGGATTTCAGTAAACTGAACGCATTGTTCTTAATAACTGGAGTCAATAATGAGTGAAATCCATGCTCACGAGTTGCTAAACCTACTTAGAGAAACGCCAATGGATCGCGAAGCCCTCACACAGCACTTTGGCGCTAGCGTTCGCTTTCACACCTGTAAACTGAATGATCTAGACTTAGATGCATTACTAGCATTTTTGCTCAAGCGCGACAAAATTCGTGAGCTTGAAGGTAAGTTTGTGGTCAATATGGCGCGAGTTTGTAATCACTAAAACGGCGGCTAAGATCGAGGGTGAATATGGTGTTTTCGCCCTCAGTCATATACTCATGTTGTCAGTTTGCTATACACTGGCCGCCATTTTTTAGGTGAGGCCAGAATATGGACATTCTTTCTGCAGCGACCATGCTGTTTCTAATCATGGACCCTCTCGGTAACTTGCCGATTGTGTTGTCTATTCTCAAACATATCGATCCCAAGCGTCGTCGTAAGGTATTGATTCGTGAACTACTGTTTGCCTTACTGATCTTGATGCTATTTCTGTTTGCAGGACAAAGCATCTTAAGTTTTTTGCATGTCCAGCCAGAAACGCTCAGCATTTCTGGTGGCATTATTCTCTTCATTATTGCGATTAAGATGATTTTCCCGAGTGCTGGCAGCATCACTGGACTGGCAGCAGGCGAGGAGCCCTTTATTGTTCCGATGGCCATTCCTATGATCGCAGGCCCTTCAGTGATTGCAGCCTTGCTTTTACTGTCTTCGCAACATCCAGAGAAAATGTTGGAAATGTCAGCATCAGTCGTAATTGCGTGGGGCGCAACATTTTTTATACTGATGTTTTATGGCTTCTTTAATCGCTTGTTGGGTGAACGTGGCTTGAAGGCGGTAGAACGCTTAATGGGCTTGTTACTGGTGATGATCTCCACTCAAATGTTCTTGGATGGTGTAAAAAGTTACATTGGGTGACGAACGAAACGCAGAAAAAAAGCCGCTCACAAGAGCGGCTTTTTCGTATCTGAGCGATTACATCATGTGTTTACGACGAATATCGAGTAGGGCAAAAATACCAAAAATCAGGATTGAATATTTTTCCCAACTGCTCATTTTTATTTTGTCGCCAAATGCACCAATGAAGATGGCCATTTGTAAACCGTGCATGATGAACAAAAAAGCGGTCATGATGTAAAGCGCAATCGCGGCATTGCCGGGAAAGGGCATAAAAATATTTAGGATTAATACTAACCAAACAAAGGCGATAGCCGCTTTGGCCAGCATAATTAGTGCTTTCATTTAAGTATCCTTTTAAATCGAGGCGTTATGCGGAGGTACGTTCGTACAGACGATAGCTCACTTGGCCTGCTGTTTTTTCTCGATGTAATTGCCAGTTTTCTGGTAAGTCGGCAATATTGAGTTCTTTTTCTGTTTCAATATAAATCATCGCATCTTCCGCGAGCCAGCCATTTTGTTCTAGCAGAGCCACGGTCTCATCCAATAGACCTTTGCGAAACGGTGGGTCAATAAACACCACATGATGAGCAGAACCCGGTTGCTTCAAAAAACTCAGTGCGTCGGTATTTACCACTTGGATGTTGTTCGCGTTAAGAGAGGCAACATTCTTTTGTAACTGTTGGAAAGCTTGTGGGTTTAGCTCAACCATGGTCACTTGCTCTGCTTGGCGCGAAGCTGACTCAAATCCCAAGCCGCCAGAGCCAGCAAACAAGTCGAGACATTTTGCCTGTGGTACATCTTGAGCTAACCAGTTAAACAGCGTTTCTTTGACGCGATCGGTCGTGGGGCGTAAGCCTTCAGCATCGTGTACAGGAAGTTTTCTGCCTCTCCATAAGCCACTAATAATGCGAACAAAGCCCGTTGTTGGCTTTTTTTGTGATGAGTTTTGCTGGCGACGTCTTACCATAGATTTTTTGACCGCTAATAAAGTGATACTATATCTAATCGCCCAAGCAATGAGCTTGGAGCTTGGATACAGCCCAGAATATTCAAGATGACAGAGTGTAACACTAATAAGATTAGAATTACCTAATCGGAAAGTTTTCAGAACTTTGTCATTAGCCTTTTTTAGACAGATAATAATCTTGTCAAAAAAGAGTCATTAATAGATAAAAGAACAATCTAGGATAGCCCCAGATGACGGAAAAAAAGAAGCGCGGATTACTTTCGTGGCTAGGTTTTGGTGACGAAGAACAAAGCCCAAAACCAAAAACTGAAGAAACAGTAAAAGAAGAAGCAGTGGAAGCGCCTTCTGAAGAGCAGCAAACCGAAGCGGTTGCTGAGCAAGCGGAAGCAACGCCAGAACTTGAAGAAGAAGCGAAACAATCAGAGGCTGCCCCAGCAGAAGCAGAAGCAGAAGCAGAAGCAGAAGAGCCAGAAGTCGTATCGGCCGCGCCTCGTGTTCAAGAACAAGAAAAGCCAACAGAAAGTTTTTTTGCTCGTCTTAAACGCAGCCTAAGCCGAACAAAAGCAAATATTGGTGCTGGCTTCTTCGGTCTGTTCAGCGGTAAGAAAATCGATGAAGACTTATTTGAAGAGCTAGAAGAGCAACTGCTTATTGCTGATGTGGGCATGAATACCACAACAAAAATCATCAACAACCTGACAGAAAAAGCCACACGTGGCGATCTGAAAGACGGCGAAGCCCTTTATGGTTTGTTGAAAGAAGAAATGGCTGAGATTCTTTCTAAAGTTGAACAGCCACTAGAAATCGATAGCAACAAAACGCCTTACGTCATCTTGATGGTGGGTGTAAATGGCGTGGGTAAAACCACGACCATCGGTAAGTTAGCGAAGCAGTTCCAAACTCAAGGCAAAAAAGTGATGCTTGCAGCGGGCGATACTTTCCGTGCCGCAGCGGTTGAGCAGCTACAAGTGTGGGGTGAACGTAATAATGTTCCTGTGATTGCTCAACATACTGGCGCAGACAGTGCCTCTGTTATCTATGATGCGATTGAAGCGGCAAAAGCACGTGGTGTGGATGTGGTGATTGCTGATACAGCAGGTCGTCTACAGAACAAAGCGAACCTAATGGAAGAGCTGCGTAAGATTGTACGTGTGATGAAGAAAATTGATGACTCTGCACCACATGAGATCATGCTAACGCTTGATGCAGGTACAGGACAAAATGCCATTAGCCAAGCGAAACTTTTCAGTGATGTTGCCCCTCTAACCGGGATTACTTTGACTAAGCTGGATGGTACAGCCAAGGGCGGCGTAATTTTCGCTATTGCTGATCAGTTCGGTATTCCAATTCGTTACATTGGTGTGGGTGAAGGTATCGAAGACTTGCGTCCATTTGAAACTCAAGAGTTTATTGACGCACTGTTTAGTCGTGAAGAATAAAAAGAGTTAGAGGAAATCAACGGTGATCAAATTTCAGCAAGTAAGCAAAGCTTACCGAGGTGGCCGACAAGCACTGCAAAAAGTCGATTTTCACCTGAGGCGCGGTGAAATGGCGTTTTTAGGCGGACATTCCGGGGCTGGTAAAAGTACCTTGCTGAAATTGATCTGCGCGATAGAGCGACCAACCGATGGCAAAATCCATTTTAATGGCCACGACATCACGCGTATTCCAGGCAAAGACATCCCTTTTTTGCGCCGCAATATTGGGATTGTTTTTCAAGATCATCGCCTATTGATGGATCGCAGTGTGTACGACAATGTCGCTCTGCCAATGCGTATCGAATCGATTTCTGAAAACGAAATCAAACGCCGTGTTTCTGCGGCGTTAGATAAAACGGGCTTACTCGATAAAGCTCGTTGTCTACCTAGTCAACTTTCTGGTGGTGAGCAACAGCGCGTCGGTATTGCCCGTGCTGTGGTTAATCGACCAACGTTGTTGGTGGCTGATGAGCCTACGGGTAACCTTGACCCAGAATTATCCAACCGTGTGTTGCGTCTATTCGAAGAATTTAACCGTGCGGGCGTGACTATCCTACTTGCCACGCACGATGTGGGGTTAGTAAACACTCGCCCACAGTATCGTCATTTTGAATTGAACCAAGGCTTCCTAAGTGAGGTAGAAGACTATGGCAGGTAACAAGCACTCCCAAAAGAAGGGGAAAGGCCGCAGTGCTAAGCGTGCGAATACCGATGGTTTTTTCTCTGTCCACGCAAAACAAGCTAAATCCTCTTTTAGCGCCTTATGGCAACGACCACTAGGCAACATTCTGACTCTAGCGGTCATCTCCATGGCACTTGCCATGCCAGCTTGTTTGTATCTATTGGGGAAAAACGTTGCGGGGGCAGCGGAAGATGTCGCTTCTCCTTCACAAGTTAGTGCTTACTTAGTTGAAGGCATGCCGGATGCACGAGTGATGGTTCTCAAAGATCAAATTGAAACTTGGCCTTTGGTAAAAGAGGTAGAATATATTTCACCGCAACAAGGTCTATCTGATTTAAGCCAATATGCAGGGTTCGACCAAGCTATCAGCCTTTTAAGTGGCTATGCGCTACCTGGTGTGTTGGTGATTACGCCAGATTCGGAGCTAAAAAGTGATATTCAGTCATTAGCCAAAGACGTTCGAGAGCAACAAGATGTGACCGACGTGAGACTTGACGAAGACTGGCTGGCGCGTCTTGATGCCATCAAAACTCTCGCGAGTATTATTGTCATTACCCTGACAGTGCTGATGCTCGGTGCGGTATTTTTAATCGTTGGCAATACATTGCGATTTAATGTGCTGGCGAATAAAGAAGAGATTCAAACCATGAAACTGATCGGTGCGACGGACAGTTTTATTCTGCGCCCTTACTTGTACACAGGTATGTGGTTTGGCGTGTTAGGTGCCACTATTGCGTGGTTGGTAACGGCTTTAGTGACCATTGTCATGAATAGTGCGGTGGAAGACCTTGCTGCGTTGTACGATAGCCAGTTCCGCCTGATTGGTCTAAGTTGGGATGAATCTTTGTTATTAATCATCATTGGGAGTCTTTTGGGATGTATTGCGGCGCGTTTTTCTGCGCAACGACATTTAAAAGAAATTGAACCAGTTTAAGTGATGGCGGTCTTATTACTTGGATTTCATTAGCACTAGCTAATTTTGAACCCTTGCTTAGACCAAATGTTTATGGATAATTGCTTCCCCTTCTTGAAACTTGTTCATTTTGAGTTCAAGATATCGAAGCTAAATTGCAATGTAATGCTCCAGATCAGAGATTGATGAGGAATTGAATGACAAAAGAAGCGTATCCGATGGCTCTAGTCACGCAAGATAGCCTTGATAGCTATATTCGCTCAGTAAACAGCTACCCAATGCTGACTGCAGACGAAGAGCGTGAGCTGGCAGAACGATTACACTATAAAGGTGAGATTGAGGCTGCAAAAGGTCTAATTCTTTCGCACCTACGATTCGTTGTTCACGTTGCTCGTGGTTACTCTGGCTACGGTTTGCCAATGGCGGATCTTGTGCAAGAGGGTAACATCGGTCTAATGAAAGCCGTTAAGCGTTTTAACCCAGAAGTAGGGGTTCGCTTGGTTTCTTTTGCTGTCCACTGGATCAAAGCAGAGATCCACGAATACGTGCTACGTAACTGGCGTATCGTGAAAATTGCGACCACTAAAGCGCAACGTAAATTGTTCTTCAACCTGCGTAAGTCGAAAAAGCGCTTGGGTTGGTTTAACAACGGTGAAGTGGAAACCGTTGCGCGCGAGTTAGGTGTTGAGCCTTCTGAAGTTCGCGAGATGGAATCACGCTTAGCGGCGGTGGATTCAACCTTTGATATGCCAACTGATGAAGACGACAGCTCAAACGCTTACACAGCGCCGATGCTATACCTAGAAGACAAATCGTCTGATGTGGCCGACAATATTGAAGCCGCCAACTGGGAAATGCACACCAACAATCGCTTGGGTCATGCATTAGCGAGTTTGGATGAGCGTAGTCAGCGCATCGTGCGTTCTCGTTGGTTAGATGATGAGAAAGCAACATTGCAAGACTTAGCTGATGAGTTCGGTGTTTCCGCCGAGCGTATTCGCCAGCTAGAAAAAAATGCAATGAAGAAACTAAAATTGGCCGTGGGTGAATTTTAATTTCCACTGCTAATTGAAAGTAAGATTTTCATAGAAAGCCGAGATCATGTGATCTCGGCTTTTTTATTGTCGATCGAAAATCGATAGCGTTTGCGATCCGGATTTTATGTGCTACCTGTGTATAACTCTGTGAAGTAATTATTTATCAACTGTTCGAAACCCGGACAAAATAAGGGATTCAAGCACTTTTCCATCTGGGGATAGTTATAGATATACACACAGTTAGATCAAGATCATCACTACATATTGTGGATCAAAAGATCCAAATACACTTTATCAACGCAATTCACAGCTTTATCCACAAATGGTTGGAATGTGTACACTTTTGAAAACCCTGATTATCCATGTGTCTAAGTTTGCCGTTGGATAGGTTACAATAGCGGCAGTATACCCAAGCAGCTTCAAATATGGATTTTATGCTGTACCACGGGTGCTGATTAGTACGTTAGGTTCGAGGTTGCTTGGGTATATTAATAAGACAATGAGAAAGTAAATGGATCAGTTTAAGCATATCGATGTACAAGGTGCGCAAGTGCTGCTCGAGCAGGGTGATGCGAAGCTTGTAGATATCCGTGACCTTCAATCGTTTGCCGTTGCGCATGCGGAGTCCGCGTATCATTTAACTAACGATACGATCGTTGCGTTTATGGATGAAGTGGAGTTCGAACAACCTATTCTGGTGATGTGTTACCACGGCATTAGTAGCCAAGGTGCGGCGCAATATTTAGTTAACCAAGGCTTTGAACAGGTGTACAGTGTAGATGGTGGCTTTGAAGCCTGGCATCGAGCAGAACTACCGATAGTGAGAAGTTAATGAAGAGATTGGTAACGTTAAATAATCCACGTATGGCGCAAGCCTTTATTGATTATATGGCCTCTCGCCAAATTGACATCGAAATGATGCCTGAAGGGGATGGGCAATTTGCGCTGTGGCTGACTGATAGCCAGCATGAAATAGAAGCGGAAGCCGAACTTAAGCTGTTCCTTGCTAACCCGTCTGATTCAAAATACAGCGCCGCCTCGTGGGACGTTGCCGATACTCGTAAGAGCACATTTCATTATTCCAGCCCGAGCATCATGAGCATGGTCAAAGCGAAAGCTGGCCCCATGACTTTGCTGATCATGACAGTCTGTATCATCATCTACTTGTTACAAATGTTTGGCTTTGGCAATGGCGTGTTTAAGTTGTTGCACTTCCCGGCTTTTGAGGGGCAACAATGGCAAGTGTGGCGATGGCTAAGTCATGCGTTACTGCACTTTTCAGTAACTCACATCGTGTTTAACTTACTATGGTGGTGGCAGTTGGGGGGCGACATCGAACGTCGTCTCGGTTCCGGTAAGCTATTGCAACTCTTTGTGGTGTCGGCAGCGCTTTCAGGGGCAGGCCAGTTCTATGTTGAAGGGGCTAACTTCGGCGGCTTGTCTGGTGTGGTTTATGCACTGCTTGGTTATTTGTGGATACTGGGTTACCGCTTGCCACATTTAGGCCTTACGCTACCCAAGCCAATCATCGTCTTTATGTTGGTATGGTTAGTTCTTGGTTTTGTGCAGCCATTTATGGCGATTGCAAACACCGCTCACTTAGTTGGGCTACTGTCGGGGATGGCGATTGCGCTGTTTGATTCAGGCAAGATGAAATACCAACAGCAAGCCTAAAGCAGATGAAATGAAAAGACCGCTCAAGAGCGGTCTTTTTTATGTTCAAAACGGATTTGGGTTTATTGATAAAGGTATTTTGTAAACAACAAATCGGCAATGATGGTTTTACCTGTTTCAGGCAAAAGCGTTTCGTTGAGGGTCGTCACTAAAGTTTTGCGCAGATCTTCTCGGCCAGAAAGGGACTTAATCGTATCTTCTGTTTGCTTACCCAATAATTCAATCACTGCATCGCGAATCAAAGGTTGGTGATGCTCAACAACTGATAAATCTTGTTGACTCATTACCATGATGTCGATGCGCACTTGCACATAACCTAACTTTTTGCCTTTGGTGTAAAAGTTAGTAGTGAGGTCAGGCTCTAGGGTAAAGTATGCCAACTTAGGTCCAGCTTCTTCCGTTTCAGCCCAACTTGGTGCGGCGAATAGTATGGTTAACGCAAAAATAATTTGGGCTATATAACGTTTGTACATATTTCTAACTTTTCTTTCTCTGGATCGCGATATTCGAATCGCTTCAGTCTTGATACAATGGGCCGTCTATAACAAATAACGGAACTTACGGTTACATACATTACTATGGACGGTAAGTTGTTGCTTTATTGTACGCATAAAGCCTCCAATTGAATACTAGTATGAATCAGCCAACATCACTCTATCTTGCTTCTTTATTGGAAGTAGAGTGGCAAAACCCCGAAGAATTCGAATTTCCAAATGAATTTGCCAAGCATTGGCTTGAAGAGCAAGGGTCTTTGTCACGTCGTTTAAAACAGCACTGCCAAGCGTTAACGGTAGAATTGCTACAAAATCAGATCGTCACTGCAGCGACATTAAAACAGGACGAAAGCCAGTTATTGTCCGAACAAGATTGCTTACTGAGAGAGGTAATTTTGTGCGGTGACAATAATAACTGGGTTATTGGGCGGACATTGATTCCTCGTTCAACCTTAGTTGATCAGCAGTATGATTTGGCTCAACAAGGGGATATCCCATTAGGATTAACAGTGTTCAGCGCAGATAACGTTGAGCGAGACTCTTTACAAATGGGATGGGTAGCCGTACCAGAAGGACGTTTGTTAGCGCGACGCTCAAGGTTGTGGATGAATCACAAACCGATGCTAGTTGCTGAGTTATTCTTATCTAATTCACCAGTTTACGCTAAGGAGACAGTGTAAATGTCCGCAGAAAAAGCCAAAGCATATTGGCAACTGATGCGCATGGATCGCCCGATTGGTTCACTGTTACTGATGTGGCCAACGATTTGGGCGCTAATTATCTCAGCCCAAGGGATGCCAAGTTGGGATGTATTCATCGTGTTTGTATTGGGGGTATTCCTAATGCGTAGTGCGGGGTGCGTGATTAATGATTTTGCAGATCGCAAAGTCGACGGCCATGTAAAGCGTACTAAGCAACGTCCACTGCCATCAGGGAAAGTGACAGCAAAAGAGGCGATTGGATTATTTTTGGTTTTGGGTATCAGCTCGTTTTTGTTAGTGCTGACCATGAACCCGTTGACGATTCAGCTATCCTTCGCTGGCATTGTGTTGGCGTTCATCTATCCATTTATGAAGCGTTACACTCATATTCCACAGCTATTTTTAGGCTTGGCTTTTAGCTGGGCGATTCCAATGGCTTGGGCTGCACAAACTGGGGAATTACCATTGATTGTTTGGTTTTTGTTCCTCATTAACGCTTTGTGGACCATTGCGTACGACACTCAATATGCGATGGTAGACCGAGATGATGATCTAAAGATTGGTATTAAATCGACGGCAATTCTGTTTGGTCGTCATGACAAGCTTATTATTGGTGTGTTGCAACTGATTACACTCGCGATGTTGGTTTGGTTAGGGCAGTTCTACCAATTGGGACAAAGTTATTACTGGACCCTTTTGATTGCAGCGTCATTGTTTGTTTATCAGCAGCACTTAATTCGTCACCGTGAGCGTGAGTTGTGCTTTAAGGCTTTCCTTAACAACAATTATGTTGGCATGGTGATAGCGATAGGGTTACTGGTCGCATTTTGGTAAGCGAAGAAATAGAAAAAGGCATCCGATTGGATGCCTTTTTTCTTATTGGAAGAAGGTAAAACGGTTACGACCGAAGTTGGTGAATACTCTCTTCGATCGTCAGTTTCACTTCTGGATAAAGCAGAGTGAACAGTAGTCGTGCAAATTGCTGCGTTTTCTTCGTGTCACAGTTACCATCGTTATCAAGGTATTTTTGCTGTTTGAGCGTATTGAACATGGCGGTAAACACACCTTTATCGAAGAATTCTGGCGCATTAATACCGTGTAAACGCCCTAGGCGCTGAGCAATATCTTGGCTCTTCTGCTCTAGGTCCGATTTACCCAGTTCAGGGTAAGCAACAAGCAAGTTCATCGCGATAGAGTAGCGTTGCAGCGTTTCAGTTATCGTACGACCTAGCAGAACCAAAGGCTGGTTGTTCGATTGATTGATTTCCAGCTTATCACCATCAAGACTAATCATTTTCTGCTCGGCAAATTCATGCAGTGTTTTAACGACCAATTCATCTAACTCGTCTTCTTGGTAACTTAAGAACAACTCTTTCTTCAAGAATGGGTAGATTTGCGCGACATTCGCTTGAATCTTGGCTACCGAAAGGTTGCGCTGACGAATGAGCATTTGGGCAATTAATGACGGCAGAGCGAACAAGTGAATGATGTTGTTGCGATAGTAAGTCATCAGGATCGATTGGCTACGGTCCAGCGAAATGATGTCACCCATGCTATCGGTTTCAATCACGAACTTATCAAGCGAAATTGCATGATCGACCAACTCCTCAGCACTTTCGGTAGGGATAGTGGAGGTGCTTGAGTACGGATTATTTTTGAGTAGCTTTAAGTAACACTCGATCTGATTGATCAGCGAGTCACGAGAAAGTGCACGTTGACGAGAAGCAAGCAGTGCGGTTGCACACAAGGTCAACGCGTTTGCTGCCGCCGCATCGTTGATGTGCGTCATCATCTTATTAGCAAGGTCGTTGACCACAGGATTCATCCATTGTGGTTTGTTACCACCCATGCTGTCGATGTCTTTCGTCCACTCAGGAGCATGCTCGTTCAAGTATTGGTTGAGCTGAATTGGCTCACCGAAGTTCACATAGCCCAAACCAAAGTTACGCAGTTTACGCAGAGTACGCAGTACAAGCCCTGCGTTTTCTTTCTCTTTGCGTTTGCCACGCAGCTCTTTCGCGTAAGTGCCTACTTCCATTACGTGCTCGTAACCGATGTAGACCGGCACTAGTGTTACTGGGCGGTTTAGACCACGTAGCATTGCTTGGATGGTCATAGCCAGCATACCCGTTTTCGCTTGCAGTAAGCGACCTGTACGTGAACGACCACCCTCACTGAAGTACTCGACTGAATAGCCTTTGGCAAACAGCTCAGCTAGATACTCTCGGAAAATGGTTGAGTACAGTTTGTTGCCTTTAAAACTACGACGAATAAAGAACGCCCCACCGCGACGGAAAAGAGGACCGGCCGGGAAGAAGTTCAAGTTAATGCCTGCCGCAATGTGCGGAGGCACCATGCCTTCATGGTACAAAACATAAGACAACAGCAGGTAGTCCATGTGACTACGGTGACACGGAACGTACACAATTTCGTGGCCGTCTTGCGCTAAACGACGCACAGTCGAGGCGTTATTGATGTGCAAACCTTGGTATAGTTTTGTCCATAACCAACTCAGGATGCGGTCGCCGTTTTTCACCAGACTGTAGGAGAAGTCGGCGGCGATTTCATCCATGATGTCGTGGGCTTCTTTACGTGCCTTATCAATCGAGATGTTTTTGCTCTTGGCTTCGTCAGCAATCGCCAGTTCAATAGCTGGAGATTTTAGTAAACGAGCAAACAACACTTGGCGTTGTGGCAAGTTTGGGCCTGAAGCAGCCAGTTTCTGGCGTGAGAAGTGGATACGCGCCACGCGAGCCAGTTTGTGCGCAATTGCGCTGTCGGTACCGTGAGAGTCTGCCATATAACGCAGAGATACCACGGGACTAAAGCGAACTAAGCAGTCGCGTCCCGCCGCCATTACTGCTTTGGCTTTTTGCGGACCATTCATCGGTTGAAGGTAAGGCTTTTGGTTCTCTTCTTTACCTGGCTTACGACCCCAAAGCACGGTTGCAGGGATCATTTGAACATCCAACTCACTATCCAGCTTGTGCAGTTCCAGTAAGTCAGTGAACAGAGAGACAGAATCGGTTGGGACATCATTATCGTTGTTCATCACAGTTGGACGCGCAGCGATAAAGACGAAACGGTTCAGCGTTTTGCCATTGATTTCCAGCGGGCTGAGCGGGTCGGGTAGACCAAGGCTCATGGCTTGTTTTTGCAGTGTCAGCAAATCCACGTTCGAGCGGAACGGCAGGGCATATACAATCGGTTTAGTTAGGTCGATGTTCAGATCTTCAATCGGGTTCGACGGGATTGTGGTGCCCTTTACCAGTACCGATAAAGGTAGTTTTAGTAATGAACGTGAAAATGATTGTCCAGAAGACATAAAGTTCACAGCCTCAATAGGTATTCAAACAGGCCTAACCTTATTTCAGTTTCCGCTTTGCATGTCTTCTCTATAAAAAGAGATGAGTACGGCAATAGAAATAAGCCTAGGCGATAAAATTTAAGCGCTGCAAGGATACCAGAAACTGGTCAAACCTTTTAATTTTATTGGCTGTAAATTAGTCGAACCCCTAAGTTATTGCTTTGACTTGATTAACTGAAAAGTCGGTGTTTTAAACGAATAAAGAATGAACTTAATCGGTAAGCTGAAAGCTCCCCACAAATAAATTAAAAAACAACCAATTGGGTTTTCATTTGAGCATTTACTGGATATACTCACAGTTAACTGTATAAAAAGACAGGTGAGACATGAAGCCGTTAACGCCACGCCAACAACAAGTCTTCGATTTGATCAAAAGTAAAATCGATGACACCGGAATGCCACCAACTCGTGCAGAGATTGCGCGTGAGCTTGGCTTCCGCTCTGCGAATGCCGCAGAGGAACACCTAAAAGCGCTTGCTCGTAAGCAAGCAATTGAAATTATTCCAGGCGCTTCTCGTGGGATTCGTATCCTGCTTGAAGACGCAGCCAATGATGAGCAGGGTTTGCCTTTGATTGGTCAAGTCGCAGCGGGTGAGCCAATTCTGGCTCAAGAGCACGTAGAGGCGCACTACCAAGTCGATCCTGCGATGTTCAAACCGCAAGCGGATTTCTTACTTCGTGTAAATGGCGAGAGTATGAAAGACATCGGGATTATGGATGGCGATCTGCTCGCGGTGCATAAAACCCAAGACGTGAGAGACGGTCAAGTTGTCGTTGCGCGTGTTGATGATGATGTGACTGTGAAGCGTTTGGAGCGCAAAGGTTCAACCATATTACTGCATGCTGAGAATGAAGAGTTTGCCCCAATTCAAGTGGACTTAACGTCTCAGCACCTTACGATAGAAGGCTTAGCCGTTGGTATTATTCGTAATACCGATTGGATGTAAGTGCATTTAAGCAGCCCAGTTCATCTGGGCTGTTTTGTCTTTTCTCTTCTTTTCTCTTTTTCTACCTCCTCCAAAAGCTTGCTTATCATCTTGACCTTGTTTGTTTTGACCAATTTATAAGCTTGATAATGTAATTGATATTCATTATCATCTTTATTAATGTCTATGTTTTCTCTCTGGCGCAGGAAATGCCCATGTCTCAGTCTAAACATCAAGTTCCTAACCATTTATTAAAGCCACTGTTATTGCGTAGCCGTGAAAGCATGGTCGACAATGGCTTGGTGTACGATCCGATAGCTGCTAAAGCGTGTTTGAGCTGTAAGATGGCGCCGGATTGTTTGAGTGGTGATATTGCGCAGAAGCAATTGCTGCACGTGACGCTGACTCAGCTTTGTGACCAGCAGGTTAGCCACTTCTTACAGCAGTATCCCGATGCTTGGATAATCAATGTCGGAGCGGGGTTGGATACCCGCTTTTATCGTTTGGATAATGGACGCTGCCATTGGATAGAGCTGGATGTGACGGAAAATTTGGTATGGCGTCAGCGCTTGTTCCACAAAAATGAACGCTATGAACATCGCTGTGGCAGTGTGGATGAAATGTCGTGGCTAGAGACGTTAGTTATTCCAGAGCAAGCACCGGTACTCATTTTATGTGAAATGGCACTGCTCGATTGCACAGAGCGTCAAGTCGCGAAATTTATTCAAACCTTGGGTCGACATTTTGTTTCTGCTGAACTGTGTATGGTGCTGGCAGGAGATTTAACGGAAACCAAGTGGGGACAAAAGCTTGGCTCTGATCGTTATGCTCATGGCTTTGAAGCACCTGCAGCACAGATATTGCAATGGTTACCATGGGCACAATGGGTGAAAGCTTTCTCGCCATTCGATAGATTCTGTTCTCGTTGGAAAGCTTGGCAGCGTTGGCTTAATAAGATTCCAATGTTGAAGCATCGCCTCACGCCAGTCCTCGTTCACATCAAGTGGTAATTGGCTAGTCGTTAAGCGCTCAGGTACACTCGTCGATCTTACTGATGAGGTGCCTGTGACAAATTCAATCTTCTCTCCTTTATCTAACCCAAAAGTTCATCGCCAAGTTTTAGCTTTAGCGATACCTATGGTGCTGTCGAATATTACTGTTCCATTGCTCGGTTTGGTCGATGCTGCGGTGATTGGTCATCTAGACCACGCTTGGTATTTGGGTGGTGTTGCGTTGGGCAGTACCATGATCAGCGTGACGTTTTGGCTGCTTGGTTTTTTGCGTATGTCGACTACTGGGTTGGCGGCGCAGTCCTATGGCGGTGAAGACCGAAAGCAACTTGCCTTGGTGTTTATGCAAGGCTCACTTATGGCGCTGCTGTTTGCGTTAGTCTTCCTTATTGCCCATAACCCGATTGCTGATTTGATCTTTGGCTGGAGTGACGCCAGCGCAGAGGTAAAACACTACGGCATGCAATATTTCTCTATCCGTGTGTGGAGTGCCCCCGCAGCGCTAATGAACTTTGTGTTGTTGGGGTGGCTGCTCGGAACGCAAAATTCCAAAGCACCAATGTGGATGGTGATCATCACCAACGTGACTAATATTGCCCTCGATTTGTTGTTTGTGATTGGTTTGGGGTGGAAAGTAGAAGGCGCTGCGCTGGCATCAGTGATTGCTGACTACTCAGGCATGGGTTTTGGTCTCATGTGTGTCTGGAAAACCTGGCGAGAGAGACAATTACCATCACCTCAAAAGTTGCTAGCCAGCACTCAACACGGTTTAGGGCGCTTCGTGAAATTGAATCGCGATATTTTCTTGCGCTCTTTGTGTCTGCAAGCGGCTTTTAGCTTTATGACGTTCCAAGGTGCGAGCTTTGGTGATGAGGTTGTCGCTACAAATGCGGTTCTGATGAGCTTCCTGATGATTATCTCGTATGGCATGGATGGCTTTGCTTACGCAATGGAGGCCATGGTCGGGAAGGCGATTGGTGCCAAAGATAGGCAACAATTGAGTGAATCGCTTGTCGGCACTTTCTTTTGGAGTTTGGTTATTTGTTTAGGACTGACCGCGCTCTTTGGTTTGGCGGGATCCCAGTTGATCGCCATGATCACTTCAATTGAGGCGGTACAACAGCAAGCAGCGGTGTATCTACCTTGGCTGGTGGTGATGCCACTTGCGTCGATGTGGTGCTTTCTATTGGATGGCATTTTTGTCGGTGCAACCAAAGGCAAAGACATGCGCAATAGCATGTTTGTCGCGACTAGCAGTTTCTTTGTTGTCTTTTACTTGTTCGCCGAGTGGGAAAATCACGCGCTGTGGTTTGCAATGACGAGCTTTATGTTGATGCGGGGTATTGGTTTAGGGGTTATCTTTCTCTACCAATGGCACAAGGATACCTTCCTAGCACAATGTTGATATAAAAACAGCAGGTCCAAGCCTGCTGTTTTTCTGTCTGCTATCAAGAAGCATAGATTAGAACAAGCGGTTCAAACCATTCAACGCAGCGACACGATACGCTTCGGCCATTGTTGGATAGTTGAAGGTGGTATTGACGAAATACTCGATGGTATTCGCTGAGCCTTTTTGCTCCATAATGGCTTGACCGATGTGGATAATTTCCGCGGCACGTTCGCCAAAACAGTGAATCCCTAAAATTTCTTTGGTTTCACGATGGAACAATATCTTCAAGCTACCGATGTCTTTCCCTGCGATCTGTGCACGAGCTAGATGCTTGAACGAAGAGCGTCCTACTTCATACGGTACTTTCGCAGCTGTTAGCTCTTGCTCGGTTTTACCCACAGAGCTAATCTCTGGGATGGTGTAGATACCCGTTGGAATATCATCAATCAGATAGTTTTCTGCCTGACCTTTCGTAATGGCTTGTGCGACAAATCGCCCTTGGTCATAAGCGGCGCTTGCAAGGCTAGGGTAACCGATGACATCGCCTACAGCGTAAATGTGCTCAATATCGGTTTGGTAGTTACGGTTTACTTTTAGTTGTCCGCGAGAGTCCGCTTCTAGACCCACAGCACCCAAATTCAACTTATCGGTGTTACCTGTTCGACCATTCGCATACAACAAGCAGTCCGCCTTCATCTTCTTGCCAGATTGTAGGTGAATAATCACGCCATCTTCTGTGCCTTCGATTTTTTCATAGGTCTCATCATTACGAATTACCACACCGCTGTTCCAGAAGTGGTAAGACAGCGCATCTGACACTTCGTTATCCAAAAACTCCAACAAGCGGTCTCGGGTATTGATAAGGTCGGTTTTCACTCCAAGGCCGCGGAAGATAGAAGCGTATTCACAACCGATAACGCCCGCACCGTAAATGATGATATGGCGAGGGTCGTGTTTCAGGCTCAAAATGGAATCACTGTCGTAGATGCGCTCATGCAAGAAATCTACGTCGTTAGGCTGATACGGACGAGAACCCGTCGCGATGACAAACTTATCCGCAGAATAGATTTCTTCTGTACCGTCGCTTTGCATCACTGCAATTGAGTAGTTATCGATAAATCGCGCGGTTCCGAACAAAAGTGTGCATGAGTTACGGTCATAAAAGCCCTGACGAAGTCGAGTTTGCTTATCAATGACCGATTTAGCATGACCTAAAATGTCAGAAAATGTTGCATGAACGCTGGTGTTGTTTCGACAAAATAGCGGGTTGCTATTAAATTCGATGATGCGGCTAACGGCATGACGCAGTGCTTTTGATGGAATGGTACCCCAGTGAGTACAACCGCCACCGACACTGCTTTCTTTCTCGACAATGGCAACATTCAGTCCCGCTTTGGTTAATCCCATTGCAGCCCCTTCTCCGCCAGGGCCACTACCGATTACGATCACGTCATAGTGATTAACATGCGCCATGATGCCTTCCTTGTTATATTTGCTTAACATTGCTTTAGCGCGATTTTAACTCATTTACTCTATTGGTACACGTCATGCCTGTTAGAGAGTGGAAGTGATCACGCAGAATCGACCAAAAGGGTGATTTGGTATGTTGTATGTCTATAAATTGCATCGAGAACATTGCAATTAGATGCATGCCAATAGTAACGTTCTCGGCGCTCAGAGCGAGCGAAGCAACATATCTTTCTCCGTAGGAGCAAATTGCGTTATATTGAGGCTCTTGTACCCTACAGAAAAAGAGCAAGTTAAGAATGAAATCGATGGGAATCCGCGCACAGCAAAAAGAGAAGACACGTCGATCATTGATCGATGCGGCATTTAGTCAATTAAGTGCGGATCGCAGCTTTTCCAGCCTTAGCTTGCGAGAAGTCGCCCGAGAGGCAGGGATTGCACCGACTTCTTTTTACCGCCACTTCAAAGATATGGATGAGCTAGGCTTAACCATGGTCGATGAAGGCGGTTTGTTACTACGTCAACTGATGCGTCAGGCGCGTCAACGTATTGTGAAAGAAGGTAGCGTAATTCGTACCTCGGTCGAAACCTTTATGGAATTCATTGAAAGTAGTCCGAACGTTTTTCGTTTGTTGTTGCGTGAGCGCTCCGGCACTTCTGCTGAATTTCGTACCGCTGTTGCTCGAGAAATCCAGCATTTTGCGGCAGAATTAACCGAGTATTTAATGAGCACCGGCGTGACCAGAGAAGAGGCGTATACTCAAGCAGAAGCGTCTGTGACTTTGGTTTTCAGTTCGGGGGCTGAAGCTTTAGATTTAGATCGACGTGAGCGCGATGAACTCGCCGAGCGATTGATCATGCAATTGCGAATGATAGCCAAAGGGGCCTATTGGTATCGCAAAGAACGTGAACGTAACCGATTAAAAGGCGGGATAGAATAATGTCGAATGGAAATAAATCTGAAAAGAAAACGCTGATTTTGGCACTGGTTGCAGGTATGTGTGGTGATGCTTTGTTGTCATGGTTGACCATGAGTGAAGTGTCTTTTTCAATCTTCCCATTGATTGCACTCGTACTGGCTGTACAAGCTCTTTACCAAGAGTACCTAAATAATCCGGTATCAGAAGATATCCCATTAGTTGGCTTGGCGTGTTTCTTCGTAGGTGCGTTTGGTCACTCTGCGTTTATTAAAGCGCAATACCCAGAAGCAGGCTCAAACTTCTTTGCGATCATGGTTTCAATGATTTTACTCGCATGGATTGGTAAGAAGTTAGGTTTTGTCAGCAAGAAGACTTCTGCGGAATAAGCAAAACGAATCAAATTAAAAAGCGAGCCATTGAGCTCGCTTTTTTTGTATTTGACGCCGTGGGTTACACTTTGCGTTCCAAAAGCACACCCGCTTCCATGTGGTGGGTATAAGGGAATTGGTCAAACAGAGCAAAACGCGTCACGTTGTGTGTTTCGCATAGAATGTCCAAGTTCTCTTTTAGAGTCTCAGGGTTACAAGAGATGTACATGATGCGCTCGTAACCTTGCACCATCTTACAAGTATCGACATCCATCCCAGCACGTGGTGGGTCGACAAAAATCGTATTGCAGTTGTAGCTCTTCAGATCTACACCTGCATCTTGTAGACGACGGAATTCACGCTTACCTTCGATCGCTTGAGTAAATTCCTCGGCTGATAGACGTAAGATTTGTACGTTATCAATCTTATTAGCGGCGATGTTGTACTGTGCAGATACAACCGATGGCTTCGCTAGCTCAGTTGCCAGTACGCGGTCGAAATTCTGTGCCAACGCCAGCGAGAAGTTACCGTTACCACAGTAAAGCTCTAGTAGGTCGCCAGTGCTTTCTTGGGTACAGTCGACCGCCCATTCCAGCATCTTCTCTGCGACTTTGCCGTTCGGCTGAGTGAAGCTGTTCTCTACTTGTTGGTAGATGTAGCTTTGACCATTTACATCGAGCTTCTCGATAACGTAGTCTCGGTCTAGGACAATCTTCATCTTACGAGCGCGACCAATGATGTTTAGGTTAAAGCCTTCATCATTCAAACGCTGTTTAAGGGCTTTCGCGTTTTCAATCCACTCTTCATCAAGTTGGCGATGGTAAAGGAGTGAAACCAGAATCTCACCACTTAGCGTCGATAGGAAATCCACTTGGAACAGTTTACGACGTAGTGAGTCGTTGTCTTTCATCGCTTCAACCAATAGCGGCATCAGGTCGTTGATCAGACGGCTTGCTGCAGGGAATTGGTCAACACGGTACTTCTCACGAGTTTCTTGGTTGAACATGATGTAGTAAAGATCTTCGCCTTCATGCCAAACACGGAACTCAGCACGCATGCGGTAGTGCTGCTCTGGTGATTCAAACACTTCCAGTTCTGGCATGTTGTATGGCGCGAACATATCCGTGAGACGTTCGACTTTTTCAGCCAGTTGTTCTTGGTAGCGTTGTGGGTTTACATCAAGAGTAGCCATGATCTTACCTTTTATGGTGCATTCAATTTAAGAGCGCAGATTTTATTCAATCTCAATAGGATGTCCAGTTTTGTACTGGAATTGATTTAAAGATAGTGCGTACAGGCAGAGTAGAAAGCAAAATCAATCAAAACGTTACAACTTCTAAGGGCAATATTGGCTGGACAAATAATCAATAGCTGAATAATATTTGCCTCAAGTTGGTGCTATCTAGCAATCTAGATGGCTGAAATGGGAATCTGGTGTGAATCCAGAACTGACGCGCAGCGGTAAAAGAGAACGAACGCTCATCAGACACTGCATTAGTTTATGTGGGAAGTCGAGCAAGTAGGCGGTACACCCGTGCTCTTGAGTCCGAATACCTGCCAACAACTGAGCCACAGCACTGGACTGTCATGATGACAGGGCTCGGAAGGAATTACGCGATTTAGGACAATACAATGAGAAAATCCGCACTGGCGATCACTTTGGCATCGCTGCTTTCACCTGTCTCTTATCTACAGGCCCAAGAAACCTCCACTGACGAAACCATCGTTGTTACTGCAAACCGTTTTGAGCAAGCCGAAAGCCGTACGTTGGCAGATGTCGAAGTAGTTACTCGACAAGACATCGATCGCATTCAAGCGAAAACCCTACCAGATGTATTGCGTCGCCTTACCGGAATTCAAGTTTCACAAAATGGTGGTCGTGGTCAGTTAGCGTCTTTATTTGTTCGTGGAACCAGTTCCGACCAAGTTTTAGTACTGGTTGATGGCGTACGTTTTGCACGAGCAGCGAAGGGCGCTGTGGACTTTAACCAAATCCCACTTACTTACGTTCAACGTATTGAGTACGTGCGTGGTGCGCGTGCGTCACTTTACGGCTCAGAAGCGATTGGTGGCGTGATCAATATCATCACCATTGCGCGTGCTGACGAAGAAGGAACGAAGTTAAGTGCGGGTTTAGGCAGCTTAGATTACCAGGAATTGAGTGTGGCATCTGGTATTAAAGTCACAGAGAGCGGCCAGCTAAATATCGCGCTTGGTAGTGAAAGTGATGATGGTTATAACGTTCGTCCTGTACCGGGAGTTAATGACGGCGATCGCCATGGCTTTGATACAAAGAATGGTCTGCTAGGTTACGTGCACAACTTCAAGGACCAGTGGTCTGCATTTGGTAACCTACGTGCTTACGAAAATGTTTATCAATATGACAGCAGCTACGGCAGTCGCGGTTACTACGAAGCAGAAAAAGAAGATCTTTCTGTCACTCTGGGCGGTAAGTATCAGTCTGATAATGTGATGTCAGAACTACAAGTAACGGCACAGAAACAGAAGTCTTGGAACTATGAGCAAGCAAAAGGCAAACACTCAGGTACTGAAGATGAACTTGAGCAGCAAAATGTCCAGTGGACCAACAGTTACTTGCTAAACAACAATACGACGTTTGCTGGTGGTATTGATTGGCGCAACGAATCTTATAAAGACAAGAGTGCGAATAAAACGTTTGATCGTACCAATGGCGCTCTGTTTGGTATGGCAACCACCAGTATTGATAAAGCAATGCTTGAGGGCAGTGCTCGCCTTGATGATAACGAAGAATACGGTAGTGAGTTCACTTACAGCTTAGCGGCTGGTTACCAGTTTGTGCCAGAGTTTGGGGTTAAAGCTTCTTTTGGTACTGCGTTTAAGGCTCCAAACCTATATCAACAGTATGACCCAACATACGGTGAGAAAGATCTGAAGCCGGAAGAGTCAGATGCTTGGGAGCTAGCATTCAGCGGTGATGTCCAAGGCGTTTTTTGGTCCGTCACGGGTTATGACTATAAAATCACGAATCTTATCGATTACCATCCAACCACATACAAATATTTGAATGTCGATGGTGAAACACATATCCAAGGTGTGGAGCTTGTTGCTGAGTTTGATACAGGGATTGTGCAGCACCAGTTGAGTGCAGATTACAAAGATGCTGAAGACGATAAAGGGCATCAGTTGCAGCGCCGCGCTAAAGAAATGTATAAGTGGAATGCTTTAGTGAGCTTCGATAAAGTGGATTGGTCGGTTAGCTATCAGTACGTCGGTAAGCGTCCAGATGTGGATTACAGCACTTGGCCTTCACAAGATATTACGCTTTCTTCTTACTCGTTGGTTGATACGGCAGTGACTTACTATCCGAATGAGTCGACCTCTATTAGCGCTCGTATCGATAATCTACTTGATGAAGAGTATGAGATGGCAAAAGGTTACCCTGCTGCAGAGCGAGCGTACTATCTCAACGTTGGCTACGAATTCTAATCGTGAATGAACACAAACCGCCTTCGGGCGGTTTTTAATATTTTGTGGTGGAAAATCGAATGAAGAAACCCAAGCGAGTGGTGATCAGTTGGTCCAGCGGTAAAGATTCGACATTAACGCTTGAGCGCCTTAACGAGAATCCAAATTATCAAGTTGTCGGTTTGTACACGACTTACGTAGGGAAAGAAGTCCCTTTTCAAGCAACTCCGCTTGAGGTTGTACAAATGCAAGCAGACTTACTTGCGCTTCCGCTCATTACTATCGAACTGCCTGAAGTCTTTCCGAGTAACGACATTTATCAATCAACCATCGTTAATGCATTACAAAGTAGTGGTCTGAACATAGAAGCTGTCGCATTTGGTGATATGTTTTGTAATGGCATTGCCGATTACCGACGCAGCTATATTGAACCTGTTGGCTGGGAATGCGTCTTTCCTCTATTAGGGGAGAGCAGCGAAAAACTAGCGATGGAAATCATAGAGCGTGGTATTCAAACGATGTTAATCACCATCGACGGAAGAGTTCTCCCTCCAGAATGGTGTGGTCGCTGGTATGACAAAGCCCTAATAGAGTCATTACCAAGTCAAATTGATCCCTGTGGGGAAAATGGTGAATTTCACACATTGGTTACGTCTTCGTCATCTTTTCAAGGACATATCGAGTTGACGAAGCGAGATGTAGAATCTGGAGATAGATTCAGCCATCAAAGATACCATGCTAAAGCATTGCCAAAACAAATCTACGCAGTATGATCGCAACGTTTCTGTTCTTTAGGTAAGGCTCGTGCGAGTAGCAAGTAAGAAAAAAGTCCTAGTTTTTGACTCCGGTGTTGGTGGTCTTTCTGTATTCCAAGAGATACATCGCCTATTGCCCCAGCTAGACTACTTATACTTATTCGATAATCAGGCTTACCCTTATGGTGAACTCGATCAGGCTGTACTCATTTCACGAGTTAACCAACTGGTCTCTTCATTAGTCGAAGAACACCAAGTCGACATTGTCGTCATTGCTTGCAACACGGCGAGCACCATAGTGCTTCCTTCCTTACGCGAAAACTTATCGATTCCCGTTGTTGGTGTTGTCCCTGCGATTAAACCCGCATCGCTTTTAGCATCAAAAGGGGTAGGGCTGATCGCCACTCCGGCGACAGTAACACGCCAATATACTCACGAGTTAATACGGGACTTTGCGCAAGGCAAACCAGTTGAGCTGATGGGATCAACTCGCTTGGTAGATATGGCCGAAGAGAAGTTGCGAGGCAACAGCGTTTCTCTCGACGAACTGACAAATATCCTGCTTCCCCTTCGCGATAAAGTCGATGTTGCGGTGCTCGGTTGTACTCACTTCCCTTTAATCAAAGAGGAGATTCATCAAGCTTTGGGTGGGGACGTTACTTTAATTGATTCAGGCGCAGCGATTGCACGTCGAGTAAAAGCATTGCTATTAAGTGATGAAATTGAGGATACAGAAGAGGGAAGTAAGTCGATTTATGCCAGTGCAACTCCTTGGCAGGAAGATGCACTGAACATTTGTTTAAAGAAGCTAGGTTTTAATCCTGTTCAGGTTTACCACCATCCGGATGTTTAGGATCGTTCGCAATTCTCACTTTTAGCGTTCTCTCCATATATTCCTTTTCATTAAGTTTAGCGATAGCTGGCTTGGCATCTGCCGCAGCCATCACTACAAAACCAAACCCTCTTCTTTTTCCAGTACGCTTATCTTTCATTAAGCGTACCGCATAGACCTGTCCATATTCAGCAAACAAATCGCGAACATGACTCTCATTGGCCTTATAAGGTAGGTTGCCGACATACAGCGTTTTAGTTGAAGGATCAGGATCCGAAGATTGAAGAACAGGTGTTTTGCTAGAAAATGAAAAAAGAAAAGCAGTAGCGATAACACCAATGAGGAAGCTCAAGGCTGGTGGGATGATGAATTGAGAGAAAATGATTCCCCCAACGATGGCCAGCCCAACACATAAAATCAGATTTTTTTTAGACGTCATTTTAATTACTACACATAGTGATAAAGAGATCGATTGTCCATTAACAGAATAGACACATGAATCTTACGTATATGGTTGGTGTTTTTCCAACCAATTGCTGTGATATGTCTCAAATGTGACGAAGAAATATGCAAATATCGCACTTTTGGCTAATTTGTGACCGGTTGGTTTTTTATTTGCAAAAAACGCTTGTACTAATTTCTCAACCCCCTATACTGCGCATCCACCGACACGGAGTGAGACGAAAGTCACACAGCGAGTCGGGAAGAGAGAAAAAAGAATTTGAAAAAATGCTTGACTCTCTCACGGTGTGAAGTAAGATACGCACCCCTAACGACGAGCAACTAAGTTGCTGAAAATGTTAGAAAAGCTCTTTAAAAATAAGAACCTATCAATCTGTGTGGGCACTCGTTGATGATAATCCAATTAGAAGCTTCGGCTTCAAATTAGGTTTCAATGAAACGAAGTGACCATTGAATCGAAAGATTCAGCACAGTCAATTCAAACATTACTTATGTAATGTTCAGTATTCATTGAGCCGAACAAAATCTTAAATTGAAGAGTTT
>NZ_JAWOUS010000028.1:0-40571 GCF_033339495.1 Vibrio sp. 2134-1 | reverse complement strand
CAGTGAGTTTAAAAGCGAGGGAGTAATCGCGCTGAGTTCTTTTAGTTGTTGATTTCATAACACTCTCCAATTTTGGGGGTGGAAAGTGTCAACCTTATTTAGGACGGCACATTCAAGATATAGAAAAAGCTCCGAATGGAGCTTTTTTCTTTTTTGTACTTAGAAGGTATTATTTTAGTGCACTGACAATATAACGGTGAATTGGGTTGGTCTGCATCGGTGTGGACAGTGCCGGGCTAATAAACTTAGGTTGAGTGAATATTTCTTTACTCACTAATGAACGGATAAGCTCAAAGTACTTCAGCTCTGTTTTCCCGCACAACAATAGTGAAAAGTCATCGCCCAATCTATCATAGGCATTGAGCACCTCTCGGAATCCTCTAAGATACAAGTAATCCTTCGTTAAACCTCCACCTCGATACACTCGGGCAGTCGTTGTAAATGCTTGAAGATCAGAAGCTTTATACTGTTCTTTTAATAGCATGAACGTATGGCGGAAATCGCGATCCTTGATCATCGACTCTACTGCCAGAACTCGTAAGGCTAAGGTTCTTAGGCGCTTGATACTGAAATGTCCTGACAGATACTCACATAATATAGCCAGCCCTTCTTGAGTGTTGGTATTGGCAGGACAACCTAAGCTCAGGACTTTTAGCGGTTGTTGACGACCGTTAAGCGTAGTCAGGAGATGTACTCCCATTTCATGATGTGCAAGAGCCTCCAGCTCATCAGTGGTGATGTACGCCGCGTGGTTAATTTTGACTCGAGACCCTGAAACTAGTGCGTTTGCTAACATCCCGTCCAACACCTGTATTTCACATTCATACCCATTGCGTTGAGCAAAATTTTGCATGAAACGTGCTATTGCACGGCTATCGTGCTGAGGTTCTTTTTCTTCTTCTGTAGGAAGGTGCAATATGAAATGGGCGTTGGCAATATCTTTGGCGCTCGGTTCCCCATAATAGCGTAAGGAGTTATAAAGAAACTCTTGCGTGCCGATGGTATTCACTTGATCCAGTTTATCTGCATAAGACTGAATTACATCCGCGTACAGCCTCTGCAGTTGGGTGTCTTGAATGTTTTCTAGAGGTAGCTCATATAGACGTCGCTTTGCGCTGTGGGTATCTACATTAGTAATTGAATATTGAAAATTAGGCTCTTGAGAATATTTGTTTTTAATGAAACGTTCTCTTTCTTGAGCATAATTAAGAGGATTCACGCTACTGAGGATATCAATATCAGCAACCAGTTGGGTTAGGTTTTCGTCTATTGCGAGTAGCTGATCAGAAATAGCGTCATTAAGCTGCGTCATGTTGTCGACTCCAAATGAGATAGCTCAGCATAAGCATGCTGATGTGGCTCAAATTATCACCGGACAATCGATTTGAACAGTTTAATTCTCATAAAAAAGGCTCCACGATGTGGAGCCTAAACAATAAGCGATGGTATGTCGTTGTTGTTACGTTGTTAGGGCTAGAATCGCACCTGGTAGAATAACGAATACTGACATTAGGTAGCCACCAACAACGGCTTTATTCTTAATAGCCATTTCAGAAATCATTTCAGCGCCTTTAACCGGAATCTCACGTAGGAATGGAATTCCAAAGATAAACAGCGTCGCCATGATGTTAAATACTAAGTGGACTAGAGCGATTTGAAGTGCGAATACTGCGAACTCTCCAGATACCGCTGTCGCTGCTAGTAGTGCCGTAATACAAGTACCAATGTTAGCACCCAGAGTGAAAGGGTAGATATCTCGTACTTTCAACACGCCAGTACCAACCAACGGAACCATTAAACTTGTCGTGGTTGAGGAAGATTGTACTAGAACGGTCACGATTGAGCCTGATACGATGCCGTGAATAGGACCACGACCGATGGCGTTTTTCAAAATTTCACGTGCACGACCAACCATTAGGCTCTTCATTAATTTACCCATCACTGTGATTGCAACGAAGATAGTCGCAATACCCAAAGCAATAAGCATGACGCCGCCAACAGTATCACCGAAGGTAGAAAGTGGCTCTTTAATTGCGCCTACGACTGGCTTTGTAATTGGTTTAATAAAGTTGAAGCCTTTAATGCTCATATCACCAGTAGCAAGCAGTGGAGAAACAAGCCAGTGAGAAACTTTCTCTAAAATGCCGAACATCATTTCCAACGGAAGGAAAATAGCGACAGCAAGCAAGTTGAAGAAGTCGTGAATGGTTGCACTTGCAAATGCACGTTTGAACTCTTCTTTACAGCGCACGTGGCCAAGAGACACAAGCGTATTGGTCACTGTGGTACCAATGTTAGCACCCATCACCATAGGGATAGCGGTTTCTACAGGTAAGCCACCTGCAACCAAGCCTACAATAATAGACGTTACAGTACTTGAAGACTGAATTAAGGCTGTTGCCACCAAGCCGATCATTAGACCTGCAACTGGGTGTGCGGCAAATTCAAATAGCACCTTAGCTTGATCGCCAGTTGCCCATTTAAAGCCACTACCAACCATAGATACTGCTAGAAGAAGCAGATATAACATGAATGCCAAGTTAGCCCAGCGTAACCAACGAGCTGTGCTCGAAATTGGTGCCACTGTTGAAGTAGCTTGGTTCATCATAATTTTCTCCGTTGACCTTTCAGTTCATTTTTCGGTCTGTAGTTGAATCTGCGGGCGATGTTAGAGAACAAATATTTCAGTAATATTACAGATTTCTTGCTGTGAGAGATTTTTATTGTTCTTTTTGATAATGGCGTAAAAGAGGAAGAAAATTAATTTTTAACCTGTTGATTTTAATGGTTAAATTTTGATTTCGTTTTGTTTGGTTTTTGTGTTTTTTTTGTAGAGAAAATGCGCCTCAGTTCAACTTTTATGACAGTATTGACTTTATACTTTCGGTAAAACTTATGCTTTTGTAAGGTATTGTATGGTTTTGTCGAGTTTATTGTTTGTCTCTGTCACATTTGGTATAAAAAGTATCACTTTCTTTTCGGGACTCGATCATGTCACATCTAAACTACAACCATCTCTATTATTTCTGGATGGTGTGCAAACAGGGCTCTGTAACTAAGGCGGCTGACGCGCTCTTCCTGACACCGCAAACCGTGACAGGACAGATTAAAGCGCTTGAAGAGCGCATGAAAGGAAAGTTAACCAAGCGCAATGGTCGTACAGTTGAGCCCACTGAGTTAGGTCAGCTTGTGTTTAAGTACGCCGACCGGATGTTCGGTTTGAGTTATGAGATGTTAGATATCGTCAATTACAGCCAGCACTCGAACATTCTATTTGAAGTTGGTGTAGCCGATGCATTATCTAAACGCTTGGTCAGTAAAGTACTGATGACGACCGTCCCGGAAGATAACAGTATTCATTTACGCTGTTATGAATCGACCCACGAACTGCTACTTGAACGCCTTTCTCAGCACAAGCTAGATATGATCCTTTCGGATTGTCCCGTTGATTCTACTCAAAGTCCTGGCCTTTATAGCAAAAAGTTGGGTGAAAGTAGCATGAGCTTTTTTGCTTCTTCTGAAATTGAAAATGTGCGATTCCCTGAGATCTTGGAACAAAAAAAACTTCTGATTCCCGCGAGCCGAACGGCTATGGGGCGTAAAGTTATTCAATGGTTTGATCGTCAAGGCCTTCAACCCAATGTGCTGGGGGAGTTTGATGATGTTGCGTTGATGAAAGCTTTTGCTCGGTACCACGATGATGTGATTTTCTTGGCACCGACCGTATACATGTCGGAGATTGAAGACGACCGAAATTTACAGCTAATTGGCCATGTCGATGGGCTAAAAGAAGAGTACTACGTGATTTTTGCGGAACGAATGATCCAACACCCCGCGGTAAAAAATGTTTGTGATGCTGATTTCAGTCAAATGTTTGAGTAAACCCGTATCGTTGCGTAAATAAATAGATTACTATCAATAAAAATATAATTCTAAATAATATCTAAGTAAGCAAGATACTTGTTTTAGTGAGCAAAACTATTAATTATTGATAGCGCACCAATTAAAATCCTTGGTGGATAATATTGGTGTATCACTAACAACTAAATTAGAGGTTCTAATAATGAAGACTCTGGAAGTGTATCTTGATTTTCTTAGATATATAAATCAGTGCAACACAACAAGCTGGCCAGGGTTGGAATAAGTAAGTTGTAGCTAGAGGTCCAACACATGAATCTACAAGAAATGGAGCAGAACTCCGCAAAAGCCGTCGTGTTGCTCAAAGCGATGGCAAACGAGAGACGCCTACAAATCCTTTGTATGCTGCATAACCAAGAGCTGTCCGTGGGAGAGCTGTGTGCAAAGTTAGAGCTAAGCCAGTCGGCATTATCTCAGCATCTTGCTTGGCTTCGCCGTGATGAGTTAGTCACGACAAGGAAAGAAGCACAAACGGTGTACTACACATTAAAGAGTGATGAAGTGAAAGCGTTAATAAAAACACTGCATAGTCTTTATTGTGCTGAGAGTGCTCAACATTAATTAAATAGTCCTAATATACTGCTCATCTTAGAGTGTGAATCTAACTTGTTGGAATATTTGAGAGTGGCGTTAAACTTTTGATGATAGGGTACTACTCATCGACCAATTTGCTTTGTTCTCAAGTGTTTTATTAGTGCTTTCTAGTTTGAGCGTTATATGGGTAATGAATAAGCTGATGTCTTTAAATGGGACATTCAGAAAAAGAAAAGCTGGCATTGCCAGCTTTTTTTATTAAGAAAATTTTGTAGATATAAAAAAACCGACACAAGGTCGGTTTTTTCTTCACTGTAAAATCAGGACTCTATTAAAGAGCTTTGATTTGTGCAGCGAAACGAGACTTATGGCGAGCTGCTTTATTCTTGTGAATAAGGCCTTTAGTTGCCATGCGGTCTAGGATAGGTGTAACTACAGCGAATGCAGCAGTTGCAGCTTCTTTGTCGCCTGCTTCGATAGCAGCAACAGTTTTCTTCATGTAAGTACGCATCATTGAGCGACGGCTAGCATTGTGCTGACGACGTTTCTCAGCTTGGATAGCGCGCTTCTTAGCAGATTTACTATTTGCCAAGGGTCTAACTCCCAAAAACTTAGTTCTGTGACAATTTAAGGGCGAGGAATATCCCTCATTTGCGCTTAAATGTCAAATGATTTGTGCAAAAACCGATCTAAGCCAAAACAAATTTTGGTAAGAGAGGTTATCGCGGTTAAGATGGCGGGGATTCTAACAGCATTTTTATACCAATGCTAATAATTATCCGCGAAAGGCACACTTATTCCTTACAACCCGCGGATAGATTTTTGACGTCTATTTACAGCACCTGTCAGAGAAACAGTATAGGGTTAGCTGTCTTATGGTGATATTCCGAGGTTACAGTGAGTAAACGACTACTCAAGTCTGGCATGATCGTCAGTGCTATGACATTTATTTCCCGCGTTCTTGGCCTAGTTCGTGATGTTGTAGTGGCAAATTTAATGGGGGCAGGAGCAAGCGCAGACGTCTTTTTCTTCGCCAATAAAATTCCTAATTTTTTACGACGTTTGTTTGCTGAAGGTGCTTTTTCCCAAGCGTTTGTACCTGTTTTAACGGAAAGCCATGCTCAAGGCGACATGGATAAAACTCGGGAGCTCATTGCTCGTGCGGCGGGTACATTAGGGGTGATAGTCTCAATTGTTACCGTCTTAGGTGTTCTAGGTTCCGGAGTGGTGACTGCACTGTTTGGTTTTGGTTGGTTCCTAGACTGGATGCATGGTGGTCCCGCGGCTGAGAAGTTCGAACTTGCTAGCGTGATGCTCAAGATTACCTTTCCTTATTTATGGTTCATCACTTTTGTTGCCCTATCGGGAGCCATTCTCAATACACTAGGTAAGTTTGCGGTTTCTTCGTTTACTCCCGTCTTCCTCAACGTAATGATCATTTTGGCAGCATGGTTTATCTCGCCGCAGATGTCACAGCCAGAGATTGGTCTTGCCATCGGTGTTTTCCTTGGTGGTTTGGTTCAGTTCTTATTTCAAATCCCTTTCCTTATTAAAGCGGGGGTTATGGTTAAGCCGAAATGGGGCTGGCGCGATCCGGGCGTGGTGAAGATCCGAACCTTAATGATTCCTGCTTTGTTCGGTGTGTCGGTAAGCCAAATCAACTTGTTGTTTGATACTTTTATTGCCAGCTTTCTGCAAACCGGTTCGATCAGTTGGTTGTACTATTCAGATCGCTTGTTGGAATTCCCGTTAGGTCTGTTTGGTATTGCTATTGCAACGGTGATTTTACCAGCATTATCACGCAAACATGTTGACGCACAAAATGAAGGATTCGCACAAACCATGGACTGGGGGGTGCGCATGGTGATCTTACTTGGCCTTCCTGCAATGCTTGGTTTGATGGTACTGGCAAAACCTATGTTGATGGTGTTATTCATGCGAGGTGAGTTTTCGCCACAAGACGTACATCAAGCATCATTGTCACTCTTTGCTTACGCTTCAGGCTTGTTGAACTTTATGCTGATTAAAGTGCTTGCTCCGGGGTATTACTCGCGTCAAGACACCAAAACGCCAGTGAAATACGGCATCATTGCGATGGTGACCAACATGGTATTTAATGCAATTTTTGCGTACTTCTATGGCTACGTTGGCTTGGCTATCGCGACAGCACTATCGGCATTTGTGAATATGGCACTGCTGTATCGTGGCCTGCACATCGCAGAGGTATACCAAATCACTAAGCGAACCGTCTTCTTTATTATACGTTTAGCTATTGCTGGCGCGGCGATGGTGGCGGCAATCTTATGGCAACTGGAAGATATGTCAGTATGGCTGGGCTGGAGCTTTGCTCACCGAAGCGCGGTGCTAGGGATGTTGATCGGTTTAGGAGCCGTAGTTTACCTAGTGGTTCTATTTTTAACTGGTGCGCGTTTAAAAGACCTAAAAGCTGGGACAGACTGAGGGTGATTAGTATATAATCCGTCAGTTTCACACAGTGTAAAGTAAAACAGAGGCAGAAAGCAGTATCCAATGGAACTGATTAGAGGCATTCACAATATCAACCCGCGACATCATGGTTGTGTGCTGACTATTGGCAATTTCGATGGTGTCCATAAAGGCCATCAACAAGTATTGCAGCAAGTGTCTGAGCAAGCGGACAGGCTATCCTTGCCTTCTGTTGTGATGACCTTTGAACCTCAGCCGATGGAGCTGTTTGCCAAAGACAAGGCACCTGCAAGGTTGACGCGATTACGCGATAAGTTCGTGCAATTGAGTAAGCTCGATATTGACCGCTTACTGTGTGTCAATTTCAATCGCCATTTTGCAAGTTTAACCGCGGAAGAGTTTATCCGTGACTTGTTGGTCGAGCGTTTGGGTGTTAAGTTTCTTGTCGTTGGTGATGATTTCTGCTTTGGCAAAGGCCGTACAGGTAACTTTGCAATGCTGCAGGAAGCAGGGGAAAAATACGGCTTTGATGTCGTAAGTACCCAGAGCTTTTGTTTACAACAATTACGTGTCAGCAGTACGGCTATCCGTCAAGCGCTGGCGCGTGACGATTTGCATTCCGCGCAACAGATGCTGGGAAGAAACTACAGCATCAGCGGTCGTGTTTCTCACGGAAGAAAGCTAGGTCGAACCATTGGGTTCCCTACTGCAAATATTCCTTTGAAACGCTGTGTTTCTCCGGTTTCCGGAGTCTATGTTGTTCAAGCGCTTGGCTTAGGAAATAAGCCAGTTGGTGGTGTTGCTAATATTGGTCAAAGACCAACCGTCAATGGTGTTCGCCAACAGTTAGAAGTGCACTTATTCGACTTTCATGCCAATTTATATGGCAAGCAACTAGAAGTGGAACTTTTGCATAAACTTCGAGATGAGCAAAAGTTTGAGTCGTTTGAAGCACTTAAACAACAAATCGAATTGGATGCTGAAGCAGCAAGGGTGTGGCTGCGTCAGCTTAAGCGTTGAGCGGTTTATTCCACCGTTCAACATAATGTCTAATTTTCGCCCAATATAACGGAATTAAGAATCGATGAGTGAGTATAAAGATACCCTGAACTTACCTGAAACAGGGTTTCCAATGCGCGGCAACCTGGCCAATCGTGAGCCAGAAATGCTTAAGCGTTGGTACAAAGAAGATCTTTACGGTGAAATCCGTAAAGCTAAGAAAGGCAAAAAGTCATTCGTATTGCACGATGGCCCTCCTTACGCAAATGGTGACATTCATATTGGTCACGCACTAAACAAGATTCTTAAAGACATTATTATTAAATCCAAAACACTTTCAGGTTTTGACGCACCTTACATCCCAGGCTGGGACTGCCACGGTCTACCAATCGAATTAATGGTAGAGAAGAAAGTAGGTAAGCCAGGCCAAAAAGTGACAGCAGCGGAATTCCGCGAGAAATGTCGTGAATACGCAGCAGGTCAGGTTGAAGGTCAGAAAGAGAGCTTCAAACGCCTTGGTATCATGGGTGAGTGGGACAAGCCATACCGCACTATGGATTTCGCAACTGAAGCGAACATTATTCGTGCTCTTGGTAAGATCGCAAGCAATGGTCACCTGCTAAAAGGTTTCAAACCTGTTCACTGGTGTACAGACTGTGGTTCTGCTCTTGCTGAAGCGGAAGTAGAATACAAAGATAAAGTATCGCCATCTATCGACGTTCGTTTTAAAGCGGCTGACGAAGCGGCACTGCTATCTAAATTTGAACTGACAGAAGGTCATGAAGGTCACGGTGACGTATCTATCGTTATCTGGACAACAACACCTTGGACACTGCCTGCAAACCGCGCAGTATGTCTACGTGATGATCTAGAGTACGTGCTTATCCAAACAGAAGGCGACAATGCTGAGCGTATCATCGTTGCTGCTGAGCTAGCGAAAGACGTAATGGACCGTGCGGGTATCGAGCACTTCCACAACCTTGGCTTTGCTAAAGGTGCGGACCTAGAGCTTTCTCAATTCCAACACCCATTCTACGATTTCACTGTACCGGCGATCCTTGGTGATCACGTTACGACTGATTCAGGTACTGGTGTTGTTCACACTGCTCCTGGTCACGGTCAAGAAGACTTCGCGGTTGGTAACAAGTACAACCTAGAAGTAGCAAACCCAGTTGGCTCAAACGGTGTTTACCTACCAGATACAGAGCTATTTGCTGGTCAGCACGTATTTAAAGCGAACGATGCAGTAGTAGAAGTACTAAAAGAAAAAGGTGCACTACTACACCACCACGCTTACGAGCACAGCTACCCACACTGTTGGCGTCATAAGACTCCAATCATCTTCCGTGCTACACCTCAATGGTTCGTTTCTATGGACCAAGCTGGCCTACGTGCTAAAGCATTAGAGTCAATCAAGAATGTAGAGTGGATGCCTGAGTGGGGTCAAAGCCGCATCGAAGGTATGATCGAAGGTCGCCCTGAGTGGTGTATCTCTCGTCAACGTACTTGGGGTGTGCCAATTGCTCTGTTTGTTCATAAAGAAACAGCAGAACTTCATCCAAACACGCTAGAGCTGATCGAGAAAGTCGCTAAGCTGGTTGAAGAGAAAGGCATTCAAGCATGGTGGGATGTAGATGCTGCTGAACTACTAGGTGCTGACGCTGACCAATACGAAAAAGTGCTAGATACGCTAGACGTATGGTTCGATTCAGGTGTTACTCACTTCTCTGTTGTTGATGCTCGTGAAGAGTACAACGGCAATAGTGCAGACCTATACCTAGAAGGTTCTGACCAACACCGTGGTTGGTTCCAGTCTTCTCTAATTTCATCTATCGCGATGAAAGACGAAGCGCCTTACAAACAAGTACTGACACACGGTTTCGTGGTTGATGGTCAGGGTCGTAAGATGTCTAAATCTATCGGTAACGTGGTTGCGCCAAAAGACGTAACCAACAAGCTAGGTGCTGACATTCTTCGTCTATGGGTTGCTTCTACAGACTACACTGGTGAAGTTGCGGTTTCTGATGAAATCCTAAAACGCAGCGCAGATGCGTACCGTCGTATCCGTAACACAGCGCGTTTCTTCCTAGCTAACTTGAGCGGCTTCAACCCTGAAACAGACATCGTTCCTGTTGAAGAGATGGTTGCGCTAGATCGCTGGGCGGTTGGTCGTGCACTAGCAGCACAAGAAGAGATTGTTAAAGCATACGAAGAGTACAACACACACGGTGTAACTCAGCGTCTAATGCAATTCTGTTCAATCGAAATGGGCTCTTTCTACTTAGACGTAATTAAAGACCGTCAGTACACAGCAAAACGTGGCGGCAACGCTCAACGTAGCTGTCAGACTGCACTTTACTACATCGTAGAAGCGCTAGTTCGTTGGATGGCGCCAATCATGTCGTTCACTGCAGATGAAATCTGGAACGAAATGCCAGGTCAACGCGACAAGTTCGTATTCACTGGTGAGTGGTTCGACGGCCTATTCGGTCTTGCTGAAGGTGAAGAGCTGAACAACGAATTCTGGACTGAGATCCAAGCGGTTCGTGGTGCGGTTAACAAACTTCTAGAAGATGCGCGTAAAGAGAAAACCATTGGTGGTGCACTACAAGCTGAAGTGACTCTATTTGCTGATGACGCACTAGCGGCGAAGATCAACAAACTTGAAGATGAACTGCGCTTTGTTCTACTAACCTCTGCGGCGAAAGTTAAGCCTCTAGGTGAGAAGACGGATGCAGCACAAGCGACAGATATCGAAGGCTTGTTTGTTGAAGTAGCAGCAGCTGAAGGCGAGAAGTGTGACCGTTGTTGGCATCACACGCCAGACGTAGGCACAATCGAAGGTCACGAGAAGATCTGTGGTCGTTGTGTGTCTAACGTAGACGGCGAAGGTGAAGTACGTAAATTCGCGTAATTGCCTAGAACGACTGAACTTTTTTTAAAATTAACAGCCCCAGTATTTACTGGGGCTGTTTGTAGGTAAAGTAATGAGTGAAAAAGCACTGACGTTAAAGCAATCTGGAGTTCGCTGGCTGTGGTTAGCAATTCTGGTATTTATTGCAGATATTGGCATCAAATTGGTGGTGATGGACAACATGGGCTACGGATGGGCAAACCGAATTGAGGTGTTGCCATTCTTCAACCTACTTTATGTTCATAACTACGGTGCTGCATTCAGCTTCTTGAGCGATCAAGCCGGTTGGCAGCGTTGGTTATTTACAGGTATCGCGTTTGTTGTGACGGGTCTTTTGACCTACTGGATGAGCAAGCTTCCAGCTAAAGAAAAATGGAACAACATCGCTTACGCATTGATTATTGGTGGTGCAGTGGGCAACGTGTTTGACCGCGTCGTTCATGGCTTTGTTGTTGATTACCTAGACTTCTTCTGGGGTAACTACCACTGGCCAGCATTCAACCTTGCTGACATGGCGATCTGTATTGGTGCGGCAATGATTATTCTGGATGGCTTCCGTAAAAAAGACGCTGACAAGTAATCTTTTGCGGTATATCGAATAACCCTAAGCGTCGTCCGTTGATTCGAGCGACGCTTTTTATTATGTTGGAGCGCCAATCAGCATTTCAATGTATAAAAAGACCAAGCTGACAGCGTAATAACCCAAGAACAAGGAAGCATTAACGTGACAACAATAACCAATGAATCGGTAGTAACCCTTCACTTTACGATTAAAATGAAAGACGGATCGGTTGCAGATAGTACTCATAACATGGGTAAACCAGCGAAGTTTGTTATGGGTGATGGCAGCTTGAGTGAAAACTTTGAGCAATGCTTGATCGGCCTCGAAACAGGCGCACAAAAAGCGATTGAGCTAAAGGCAGAAGACGCGTTTGGTATGCCAAACCCTGATCATATTCACTATATGGATCGCACTAAATTTGTAGGTGATGCAGAAGTGGAAGTTGGTACAATCATGGCCTTCAGTGGCCCTGATGGCATGGAAATCCCAGGCATCATTACTGAGATTGCTGGCGACTCAGTAACTGTGGACTTCAACCATCCACTCGCGGGACAAGACGTGACTTTCGAAGTCGAAATTTTGTCAGTAGAATAGCGAACCAAATAAAAGATAACTTCCATGAGCAATGAAATGAAAATCCTGTTAGCTAACCCACGTGGTTTCTGTGCTGGTGTTGACCGCGCGATTAGCATCGTAGAGCGTGCGCTAGAGATGTATCAGCCACCTATCTATGTTCGACATGAAGTGGTGCATAACCGTTTTGTGGTTGAAGGTCTAAAACAGCGTGGTGCTATCTTCGTTGAAGAACTGCACGAAGTGCCAGACAACAACATTGTGATTTTCTCCGCTCATGGTGTATCGCAGGCAGTTCGTCAGGAAGCCAAGCAGCGTGATTTGACCGTATTTGACGCAACGTGCCCTTTAGTAACCAAAGTGCATATGGAAGTGGCGCGTGCGAGCCGTCGTAATATGGAAGTGGTTCTGATTGGTCACGCAGGTCACCCTGAAGTCGAAGGTACGATGGGGCAATACGCCAGTGAAACCGGTGGTATGTACTTGGTTGAAACTCCAGCCGATGTTGAGAAACTGAAGGCGATTGTGAAAGATCCATCCGATCTTCATTACGTAAGCCAAACGACGCTTTCTGTCGATGAAACTGCCGATGTTATCGAAGAGCTACGCCGCGTGTTCCCAGATATCCAAGGTCCACGTAAAGACGATATCTGTTATGCGACACAAAACCGCCAAGATGCCGTACGTGAATTAGCTGGTGACGTAGATGTGATGGTTGTGGTGGGTTCTAAAAACTCATCAAACTCTACACGTCTTAAAGAGCTAGCTGAAAAGCTAGGGACACCTGGCTACTTAACCGACTGTCCGGAAGATATCAAACCTGAGTGGTTCGAAGGCAAAACAAAGGTCGGCGTGACTGCGGGAGCATCTGCTCCGGAAGAGCTCGTTAATCAGATTCTAGAGCGAATCAAAGAACTCGTTGGTGCCGAAGCGGTTGATGAAGTACTTGGCCGTGAAGAGAATATGTTCTTTGAAGTACCTAAAGAACTTCAAATCAAGCAAGTGGATTAGTCTCCATTTATCGAATATTCAAAAGGCGACCTGTGGGTCGCCTTTTTTACATCTCTCTTAACTCATTTAGGTAATCACGAATTTGGTCTTTTCCTAAACCATCGATAATCATATCAGACATCTTCGTGATTCTTCGCTCAAGCGATTGAGCAACCTTTTCGCAATGTGCGTACATGTCTTCATCAGAACCATCGGTCGGAAAAGCATCAACTTGCCAGTTTACTCGAACACCACCTGCAAGCCACTGAGGAGCGGTTTCTTGATGTAAAGAATCACAGAGAATAATAACGATGTCGGGAAGAAATTGAGTTCGCTCCTCCCATGAATGCGTGTGGATATGCGGAATGGGGAGTTGGTGGTCATCTAAATATTTTTGCACCACTGGGTGCACCTTGCCTGTGGGATGTGAGCCTCCACTGGTGACACTAAAATCTGCTGGCAGGATATTGGTTGCGATTGACTCCGCGAGGACGCTTCGTCCAGCGTTGTGCTTACATATGAATAAAACTTTATACATCATCGCCTCGTCTTTTCAGAGCGTCCTATTTATACGCTAGCGGAAACTCAGCGATGATGTGTGAAGTTTTTGTGTTAGTGGCTAATGCCGAGCATCTCTTTGAGCACCTTTAAGTAGCGGCGGCTTACTGGTATCTCAAAGCCTGTTTTGGTGATGATTTCCGCTAACCCATTTTCCAGTAACTTGATTTCGCTAATCGCTTTAATACTGACTAAGTATTGACGATGGCAGCGGACTAGAGGGGTTTTCTCTTCCAACGTTTTTAATGTCAGTTGGGTGCTCGCGGTTTGGCTGGTGGAGCGTACATGTACGCCGCTGATATCACTGTAAGCACATTCCACCGTGTCGGTGGCCATGATAACGATGCGGTTGTGTCCGATGCACGGTATCTGATCCAACGTGTCAGGTGTAATAGCAGACAGTTGTTGCGTTAGGGCGGATTGGCTAATGACTTTGTTTAGTCGTTTGACCGTTTTAGTTAACCGGCATGGGTCGACAGGTTTGAGCAAGTAATCAAAGGCATTGTCTTCAAATGCTTGAATCGCATACTGATCATAAGCCGTGACAAAAACCACATAAGGCATGGTTTCTGGATCAAGCATCCCTAGTAATTCAATCCCCGTGACTTGAGGCATTTGGATATCGAGAAACACCACATCAGGCTTGAGTTCATTGATTTTTTTTAGGCCAAGGATTGCGTTTGAGGCATCGCCCACGACCTCAACTTGGCCTGTTTCATCCAGTAACTCTGCTAGCTCTTCACGAGCAAACTGTTCATCATCAATGACGAGTGCGGTTAACATCCAACATTACCTTTATTGCTTCAGCGTGCTTTTATGATTTTGGGGGAATGATAAAGCTCATTTTAGTAAATTGATGTGGCTCGCACGTAATTTTTAGCGCTGCATCACGTCCAAATTGATTAGTGAGACGTTTGTCGACAATTTCTAAACCTAGCCCTGAGTGGTTTTCTTTTGGCGGTTCAAAACTGCCTGCGTTGTCTTCGACGGTAATCAAGTGACCTTGTGGGTGTGCTTCGCTGTAGATATGAACTTTACCACCTTCAAGCATGTTTGAAATGCCATGCTTAATGGCATTCTCAACCAAAGGCTGGAGTGTAAAGCTTGGTAATTTGATGTCCAGCAATTCAGGTTGAATATCGATTTCAACCTCTAAGCGGTCCGTAAAACGCGCTTTTTCGATGCTCAAGTACGAGTTCACATGTGCAAGCTCTTCCTTTAGCGTCACGGTATTAATGTTCTGCTTTAAATTGCTGCGGAAGAAGTGCGATAGATTTTGGATTAGCTCGCGCGCTTTGTCAGGGTCACGACGAGTAATCGCACTAATAGTATTGAGAGCATTAAACAAAAAGTGTGGATTCACCTGAGCGTGAAGCAATTTGATTTCTGCTTGGGCGAGTAAGGCTTGTTGTTGTTGGTAATCGCCATAAAGGATTTGGCTAGATAGAAGCTGGGCTATTCCTTCCGCCATCGACATGTTGGCCGTCGAGAACAATTTACGCTTCGGTTCATACAGCTTTATGGTACCAATGACCTCTTTCCCTGCACGCAGTGGGATGATCAGCGCAGATCCGAGCTTGCAATCTTTTGCAATGGAGCATTGGTATGGACGCTCCGCGCCATCAAGATAAATGATGTCGTTTTTCTCCATGGAGTCTAATGTGCTTTGCGATGAAATCGGCGTGTTTGGTTTATGGTGATCATCGCCAATGCCCACAAACGCTAAGATTTTTTCTTGGTCAGTAATCGCGACAGCGCCCACTTTGGTTTCTTCGTAAATAATACGCGCGATTTTCTCTGCGTTTTCGGTGTTGAAGCCGTTGCTTAGAATTCCCACTGAGCGATCAGCAATGGTGAGCGCTCGACGCGAAAACGTCGCAGAAAACTTTTCAAAGATTGCTTTTCTGTCTTGCAGGATACTCATGAACAACGCCGCACCAAATGAATTCGCGATGATCATAGGCGCTGCAATAGCGGACACCAGTTCATAGGCTTGATCAAAAGGTTTCGCGACGGCGAGCAGCAAAATCATTTGCACCACTTCTGCAACAAACGTGACGCTGAATACGACGCTTGGATTAAACAGCAATGCGCCTTTATTTCGCTTGATAAGGTAAACGTGGAGCAAGCCACCAATTACGCCCTCGGCGGTGGTTGAAATTGCGCAGGCTAGGTCGGTAAAGCCATCAAGAGAGTATCGATGGATGCCACCAGTAAATCCGACGGCGAAACCTACAACAGGTCCACCAAACAGCCCGCCCATAACTGCGCCGATCGCACGAGTATTGGCAATAGCATCGTTGATGTGCAGACCGAAATAGGTGCCGAGAATACAAAAGCCAGAGAAGAGTACGTAACAAATTAGGCGGTGGCTTAAGCGCGAAGAAATACTCAGCAAAGGTAAGATGATTGGCGTTTTACTTAGCATGTAAGCCAAAACTAAGTACACACACATCTGTTGTAAAAGGGAGATGACCAGTTCCATAGTGAACCTAACCTAGAATCAATGTTGTTATTGTATACCTAAGTAACCTCAAGATGCTTGGCTCAGATAGATAAGAACAGCTAAGTAAATGATGCTGCGCTGTGCTTTCTGAGTCTTAAAGTGACTTGGGTATAAAACAAAAAGAGCCTGCAATTGGCAGGCTCCTATCTTAGTCACTCAGATGTGACGAGTATTACGCTGTTTCTGATACGGCTTGTGGTTTCTCTTCGTCAGCCAGTTCAGTTTCACCTTTACCCTTAGAGGTTTTGATAACGTAACCTGTCACAGCTAGGGCAAACACAATACCTACGATAGTTGATAGTTGCATTGGCAGACCAAAACCTAGCGAGCTGTTGTTTAAGATGAACGTGACACATACCGTGGTCATGAAGATAGCTGGGATAGTGGTAATCCAGTGCAGCTTGTTGTGACGCAGTAGGTAAGCGGACGCAGTCCAAAGCATCATTACCGCTGTTGTTTGGTTTGCAAAACCGAAGTAGCGCCAGATAATGCCGAAGTCTACTTGAGTTAAGATACCGCCGATAACGAACAGTGGAAGTGCCATCAGTAGACGGTTACGTAGCGTTTTTTGTTCCATGTTGAAGTATTCAGCAAGGATCAAGCGGCTTGAACGGAACGCTGTATCGCCAGACGTAATTGGTAGGATAACCACCCCCAGGAACGCAAGGATACCACCGAACACACCTAGCAGACCAAATGATGCGCTGTATACCACGTTACCAGGACCACCGTTTTTCACAGCTTCGGATAGAGCGTCTAGAGAGCCGAAGAAAGACAGAGCGATAGCACACCAAATTAGCGCGATAACACCTTCACCAATCATTGCACCGTAGAATACGAAGCGACCGTTTTTCTCATTTTCCATACAACGCGCCATCAGTGGAGACTGAGTTGCGTGGAAGCCAGAGATAGCGCCACATGCGATAGTGATGAACAATGCAGGCCATAACGGCATGTCATTTGGGTTGAGGTTAGAGAACATGTCCGAAACTTGGAAGTCACCCATTACTGTGTGTTCGCTAGAGAAAGCAATGGCTGTCATTAGACCAACAGACATAAAGATAAGTAGGGCGCCAAACAGTGGGTAGAAACGACCAATGATTTTATCGACAGGAACAATCGTCGCAATGATGTAGTAAGCAAAAATAGCAATAACCATTGTAGTCATGCTTACGCTCAAGCTTGTTTGATCATTGATGAGGTTAGTAATCATGCCAGCAGGGGCTGAAACGAACACTACGCCAACTAGAAGCAATAGGACAATGGCAAAAATATTCATAAAGTGTTTTGCGCCATTACCTAGGTAGCGACCTGTAATGGTAGGTACAGATGCACCGCCGTTACGCACTGAAAGCATGCCTGAGAAGTAATCGTGTACTGCACCAGCAAAAATACAACCGACTACAATCCAAAGCATCGCCGCAGGACCGTATAGTGCCCCCATGATCGGGCCAAAAATTGGACCAACACCTGCGATGTTAAGTAGTTGAACTAGGTAAACTTTCTTTGTTGACATTGGAACGAAGTCAACACCGTCCGATTTGGTGTGAGCTGGCGTTTGGCGTTTTTCATTGATGCCGAAAATCTTCTCGACGAAAGCGCCGTAGATGAAGTATCCGCCGATTAGGGCTGCGACACAGGTTAGAAACCACATCATAGCAATTGTCCTTGGTCTTAGTTGGGTAGGGTAATTTTTTAATCTCAGGATGCATGTTATGCGTCACTTGTGTTAAATGCATTCGGTTAGTAGATGAGTGGTCGAATAGAGCACTGAGTGGTCGATATGCTGCTTGAGCGGTTTTTAAAAATGGCGAAAGGTTGATGACAGTCTTGAGCGGCTGATTTGAGTCATCAGTGGTTAAATCTGCAAGCTCAGCGGCAAGCGCCAATAATTAGTGGTAAGCTTATTTTTGAAAACAATTACTTAAGGAAGAACCATGAAAAAGGTAACGGTAGGTCTGGCACTGGCTTTACTTGTAGGATGCACAGCGACGACAGCAGATCTTGCCAAGTCGGGAGATTGGCATCAGATCGGATATCAAGATGGCATAACCGGACACACATCGCGCACGATGAGCGAGCTTCGTGAGTTGGGTAGTGTTAAGCAAAGTGACTACGACCAAGGTTATTTAGAAGGTTTACGTGAGTACTGTAATCCTGCTTTTGCGTATCAAATGGGGTTATCTGGTCAGTATTACGAAGGGGTTTGTGAAGGTACTGAGCAAGCGCAAAAATTCCGCATGGAATGGCAACGTGGTTGGAATGAATACTCAAATTAATAGTCAATAAAGCCGTTGTTACACTGTCTGCATCACATAAATGTGGCAAAATTCTCCTTATTAAACCATGTTCATATTGCTTGATAGTGAGCACAGAAAAAAAGGAATCACATTATGTCAACGCAAATGGCTGGTGGCTGGAGTCCATTTCATGAACTCACAGCAGAGAATAAAGAAGTATTTGCTAAAGGTATCGAGGGGTTTGTCGGTGTCAAATACTCCCCTTTGGTTGTGGCTACTCAAGTCGTAGCCGGACAAAACTATGCGTTTTTCTGTAATGCAGAAGTTGTCTACCCTGGAGCACAACCATACCCAGCAATGGTTCATATGTTCAGTGACCTTGAAGGTAAAGTCGGTATTACTCACATTGAACGATTGAACTACTAAATTAAGCCATAAAAGGCGCCTGACTTTTAAATAAGTGAGGCGCTTTATTGATTAAGATTGATAAGTTTGCGCGATCACGACTTTTCTTAAATATCCTTGCTTGGCGTTCAGTTGCTCAGTCGCGCTTTCTCTATCCAGCCCGGTTAAAATCATCAAAATCGCTAACTTGGCGTCGTAGTCTGTTTCTTTGAGCGCCGTTTTAGCCTCTTGGTTAGTACAATCTGTTGCTTGCATAACAATACGAGCCGCTCTTGCAACTAGCTTTGCATTCGTCGCTTTCACATCTACCATTAAGTTCTGATAACTTTTGCCCAGGCGAATCATGCTTGCGGTAGTGAGCATGTTCAGTACGAGTTTTTGTGCCGTCCCTGATTTTAAGCGAGTGGATCCCGTTAACGCTTCAGGTCCAACAACGGGGCTAATCGCAATATCAGCAATATCTGCAATCGGAGAGTCAGGGTTACAAGATAGTGCTACAGTGGTGGCACCAAGCTCGTTCGCATACTCTAAGCCACCAATCACGTAAGGTGTTCGTCCACTTGCCGCAATACCAACGACGACATCGCGTTGTGTTAGCGTATTCTCTTTAAGATCTTGCTCGCCTAATGTAGGGTCGTCCTCCGCCCCTTCTTTTGCACGGAACATTGCCTCTTTTCCACCGGCAATAATACCAACGACCATCTCTGGATCTGTGCCAAAAGTTGGTGGGCATTCTGAAGCGTCCAAAACGCCAAGTCGACCACTGGTACCCGCACCGATGTAAAACAACCGACCTCCGACCTTCAATGCTTCCGTGATCTTATCAACGGCTTCAGCGATCTCAGGCAATACTTTTTCAACGGCAAGAGGAACGAGTTTGTCCTGTTGGTTGATGCGTTGAACAATATCGAGAGAAGGCAGCAAGTCGATGTCCATGGTGTCTGGGTTTCGCCCTTCAGATACCAGATGGGATAAAGCTGCGATAAGTGCATCGTTTGTCATAATGAATTAAGCCTTTTTGTTTAGGATCTATTGCCCTTAATTTTTTGAATAGAGTACACCCAGTGAAGCGAGACGACTTGCCCCCGTAACTTCCGGTAAGTTGCTAGGGAGGCCGTGAATATGGCGCTGCGCAAGCCAAGCAAACGCCATTGCTTCCATGTAATCGCCATCAACGCCTTTTTCTGCCGTTGTCGCAACGCTCCATTGTGGCAATAACTTGGCTAGTCGCTGCAACAAAAGTGGGTTTCTTGCTCCACCGCCACAGACCAATAGTTGAGGTGTGATGCCATGAGAAAACTTGTCGACTTCGTTGGCAATGGTAATTGCAGAATACTCGCAAAGTGTACGTTGTACGTCTTCGATTGGTAAATTGTGATGGGCCAGTTGTTGATGCAGCCAGTCAATATTGAACAGTTCTCGCCCGGTACTTTTAGGGGCAGGCATGGCGAGGTAAGCTTCTTTGAGTAATTGAGTCAACAAAGTAGCGTTTACCGTTCCTTTAAGTGCAAATTGTGCATCTTCGTCGAAGCTTTGCCCAGTATGCAGCGCACACCATGCGTCCATCAACATATTGCCCGGGCCTGTGTCATAGCCAATGACTGGTTGTTCTGGATGCAGTACCGAGATATTGGCAATGCCTCCAATGTTAAGTACCACAGTTGTGGAATCCTGCATCGCAAAAATGCTTTTATGGAAAGCAGGGACGAGTGGGGCACCTTGTCCACCCAGCGCCATGTCTTTACGACGAAAATCCGCTACCGTATCAATGCCTGTCTTGACCGCGATAATGTTGGCATCGCCTAATTGAGTGGTAAACGGCAAGTTTCCGGTAGGCTGATGGAACACTGTTTGACCGTGATTACCAATCGCACGAATTTGCTCTGCGACGTAACCAGACTTATTGAGCAGCTGTAACACGGCATCTGCAAATAGGTGGCCGAGCTGGTGGTCAAGTTCACCTATGGCTTTTAAATTTGTTGCTTGACCGATACAAACAGATAACAGCATGTCTTTTAGTGCTGCGGGCATTGGGTAGTCGTCGTGCGCAATCAGACGAACGTGCTCATCGCTTATTTCAACTAGAGCGGTATCAACACCATCCATACTCGTTCCAGACATCACACCAATGTACAGTTCGTTAAATTTCATAGCCGATCTCGTCAATTCTTCATTCACTTATTGTAAAGCAAATCTGAAGCGAATAACCTCATCGAATACGAGATATTCAGCCGATTTTGAGGAGAAAACATGGGACCGTTATGGGTTGACGTTGCGGGGTATGAACTGACCGCTGAAGACAAAGAAATCTTGGAGCATCCTACGGTTGGTGGCTTAATTCTATTTGCTCGCAACTATCATGATAGCGAACAGCTTCAAGCACTTACTCAATCCATCCGAAAGGCGGCTAAGCGCCCGTTTTTGATCGGTGTGGATCAAGAAGGCGGCCGAGTGCAGCGCTTTCGTGAAGGTTTCTCATTAATTCCTGCTGCTGATGAGTACGCTAAACATCAAAATGGTGAAGAGCTTGCTCGTATGGGCGGTTGGTTAATGGCAGCAGAGCTGATTGCCCATGATATTGATTTAAGCTTTGCCCCGGTACTTGACCAAGGCCATCAATGTAAAGCGATCGGTAACCGTGCATTCGGTGAAGATGCCGATACCATTCTTCGCTATAGCACTGCTTATATGCAAGGAATGAAGAGTGTTGGCATGGCAACGACAGGCAAACACTTCCCTGGACATGGTGGCGTGATTGCAGACTCACATCTAGAAACACCATACGACGAGCGCAGTGATATTTTTGAACAAGATATGGCGATCTTCAAAGCGCAAATTGATGCCGGTATTTTAGATGCCATGATGCCTGCTCACGTGATTTTCCCACATTATGATGCTCAACCAGCCAGCGGTTCTGAATACTGGTTAAAACAGGTTCTGCGTCAGCAATTGGGTTTTAAAGGTTTGGTTTTTTCGGATGACTTGACCATGGAAGGCGCTGCGATTATGGGCAGCCCAGCCGAGCGAGGTGCTCAAGCATTGAGAGCTGGCTGCGATATGTTGTTAATGTGTAATAAACGAGAAGCGCACGTTGAAGTATTAGACAACTTACCGGTTTCAACCGTGCCACTCGCGGATGCATTACTGAAAAAACAGTCATTTTCTCCAAGCGAACTTAAGCTATCTCAAGAGTGGAAAGCGGCGAGTGAAGCGATGAAACGCTTGACTAGCTAAACCTCTTGTAAAAGATTCAAAACAGCGATGAGAAGCCAAAGTTAATTATGCTTTGGCTTTTTATTTAACTGTAAACTTTAGTTTACACTAAATGTTTTTTATTATGTACGCTTGTTTTTCTTTTTTAGCCTGTTATCTTGTCGTTAAAGCTTAGTTGTCTCACCAAGGGTTTGGTTGGGTGTAAAAATAAATATACAGGTTAGAGTTATGCAGAAAAGTGAGTTGAGCAATATTAATATTATCGAAGAACAGGTTCTTATTACTCCGGAGGAACTAAAAACCAAGCTTCCTTTGAGTGAAAAAGCACGTCGCTTTATTCAAGAGTCTCGTCAAACTATCGCTAATATTATTCACAAGAAGGATCACCGCCTGCTTGTTGTATGCGGTCCATGTTCTATCCACGACGTAGAAGCGGCGAAGGATTACGCAAAGCGCCTTAAAGCACTCTCTGAACAACTAAGTGACCAACTGTATATTGTTATGCGTGTTTACTTTGAGAAGCCACGCACCACGGTCGGCTGGAAAGGCCTGATCAATGACCCACACCTAGACGGCAGTTTCGATATTGAACACGGTCTGCATGTTGGACGCGAACTTCTGGTGGAGTTGGCAGAGATGGAAATCCCGCTCGCGACTGAGGCTCTAGACCCAATTAGCCCACAATACCTGGCGGATACTTTTAGCTGGGCTGCAATCGGCGCACGTACGACGGAGTCACAAACTCACCGTGAAATGGCAAGCGGCCTGTCTATGCCAATCGGTTTTAAGAATGGCACCGATGGCAGTTTGGCAACCGCAATTAACGCGATGCAAGCTGCGTCCTCTAGTCACCGTTTTATGGGAATTAACCGTGAGGGACAAGTCGCACTGTTAACCACCCAGGGCAATGCTAATGGACATGTGATCTTACGTGGCGGTAAGCAAACTAACTACGATTCGGTATCAGTCACTGAGTGTGAGCAAGAGATGGCGAAATCTGGTCTTGATGCTTCATTAATGGTGGATTGCAGTCACGCCAACTCACGTAAAGATTACCGTCGCCAGCCATTAGTCGCGGAGGATGTGATTCATCAAATCCGTGAAGGCAATAAATCTATTATCGGTCTTATGATTGAAAGCCATATCAATGAAGGAAATCAATCTTCTGACTTAGCTCTTGAAGAGATGAAATACGGTGTATCTATCACTGACGCATGTATCAATTGGGATTCAACTGAGGCACTATTACGTCATGCACATGAAGAGCTAGTGCCTTTCTTAGAAAATCGTCTAAAGGCTAATTAATACAGGATTTAAGGAACATCAATGGCAGTTGAACTTAACGCATTACGCGATCAGATTGATGCAGTCGACAAGCAAATGTTGGAGCTATTGGCTCAGCGTTTAGCGCTCGTAGAGAAAGTTGGGGAAGTAAAAAGCGAACATGGTTTGCCAATTTATGCTCCAGACCGCGAAGCGGCGATGTTAGCTTCTCGTCGCGCTGAAGCTGAAAAAATGGGAATTCCTCCACAGCTTATTGAAGATATTCTGCGTCGAACAATGCGTGAGTCTTATGCCAGCGAGAAAGATTCCGGTTTTAAGTGTTTGAACCCTGATTTACGCTCAGTTGTTATTATTGGTGGTAATGGTCAATTGGGTGGCCTGTTTGGGCGTATGTTCAAATTGTCGGGCTACCGGGTCAAAGTTCTCGGCAGTAAAGACTGGGATCATGCGGATGAGATTCTAGACAACGCGGGTTTAGTCGTGGTCACGGTGCCGATTCATCTAACGGAAGGGGTGATCGAAAAACTGGGGAACTTGCCGCAAGACTGCATTCTGTGTGACCTGACTTCTATCAAGTCGAAGCCTCTGCAAGCAATGTTGAATGTGCACCAAGGTCCTGTGGTTGGTTTGCACCCAATGTTTGGCCCAGATGTTCCGAGCCTTGCCAAGCAGGTTATTGTGTACTGTGATGGCCGTGGTCACGAGCATTACCAATGGCTATTGCAACAGTTTGGGATTTGGGGCGCAAGCTTGTGCCAAATCGATGCACAAGAGCACGATCATGGCATGACGTTGATTCAGGCGTTGCGCCACTTCACGTCGTTTGCTTACGGTATGCACCTTAGCAAAGAGAATCCGAACATCGATCAGTTGTTGAAGTTAAGCTCGCCAATCTACCGCCTTGAATTGGCGATGGTGGGACGACTGTTTGGTCAGGATCCGAACTTGTACGGTGATATCATTTTCTCTTCTCAAGAGAATATCGATATGATCAAGCGATTCCATCAGTGTTTAGGTGATGCGGTAGCGATTCTGGATAGCAGAGACAAAGCGCGATTCATCGAAAGCTTTAAGCAGGTGAGTGATTGGTTTGGTACTTATTCTCAACAATTTATGAATGAGAGCCAAAACTTACTCAAACAGGCGAATGATAATATTCATCGCGGCTAATCACGGGTCATTTAGCCGTGCAGAGTCCGAAACAAAAAGAGCAGCGTAAGCTGCTCTTTTTCGTGTTGATGGACAAATCAGTTCGTCGCAGTATTACTCGTATCTTCACTTGATACTGTGTTGATACTGGTATCGCGATAGGGTGAATTGGTTAAATTGACTTGCAGGCGTACAACGTTATCAATCAATTGAACCAAAGGTCCCCATTTCACTTTTTTCTCTTTTTCAAAGACGTCATTGAAGTTTTCTGGCGTCCACTCCATTAAGTATTGAGGGTTGAGTGCTCGTCCGAGGAAGCGTACTTCATAGTGCAAGTGTGGCCCTGTGGAGTTGCCAGAGTTACCGCATTGAGCAATGATGTCGCCTTTACTAACAAACTGACCGCTTTTCACTTTGAAGCGTTGTAGATGAGCAAAGGAGCTCATAAAGCCAAATGAGTGACGAATGGTGACATAGTTACCATAACCACGATTGCTCGGGCGAACGGTTTCCACCACACCGTCAGCCGGTGCCAGGATCTCTTCTCCTCTTTTACAAGTCAGATCGATACCAGTATGAACATGCCTCTTACCTGAAATCGGATTAATACGACTGCCGTAAGAAGAAGAAATACGTTGGTATGTGACTGGGCTGTCATTTGGTATCAAACGGAACATCGTCGCTCGAACAGCAGAATCGATAGCGGCTGCGTCAATTCGCTCCTCTAACCCCATGCTGTTCTCATCGATCATCAACTCTTCGTCTGCGAGACCTAAAACCGATTCAACGTCGAATACCCGTTTGCCCAATAGCTGAATTTGATTGTTTTTGTCCGTCAAAGACTGGGAAAGCGAATGATTGGTATCAAGCTGTTCTTCGTAAAGAGCCGTCACTTCGGCCTTTTCACTTTCCAGTTTGGCGATGATTTGTGTTAGTTCGTCTTTATTGTGCATCTGCTGCTGATTAAGGTACCACGCGCCACCAACGACGGCGGGTAATGCCAATACTGAAGCAAATACTGCTAGGACCGAACTGCGGCCCAAATAGAACTGCTGATCGCCGTCTTTCGTCGGGATCTGCATGATGATTTTTTTAGACATAGTTATTGTTACTTAAATAGGCGTTCATTTATTTTTCTCCTAAAAACCAGAGAGGTGCTCTAACTCTCGATTCAGAAGGTCGTTATTGCCTACATTCAATTCTATAAATCGTTTTAGTTGGCTAATGCTTTCGATGTCTACCTTAGCGATCTTCAACCTAATCTCACACTTAGAGACATTCACAATTTGCGCTTTTAACGTAATCACTTGTTCGGATTGATCAAATGAAAAAGTCACATGGACTGGAAGGGTTGGATCCAAAGCCTCAGTCTCTTCCACTTTCATGAGTAAACCATGCAAGGAAAGATCTTGAATCCTAGCTTCAATTGCCAAGTCACGTTGTTCTATCTTAGCTGGAGCTTGATGGAGAATACGTGAAAAGCGTCGTCTCTCTGTCATATGAATATTCTCGTCAGGTCGTCAAACAGAATTGAATAGTATATCAATACGAACAAAAAGTGTTCGATTGTTGTTTGAAAAGTGTCGAGGTCGCTACAGAGTGACGTAAGTGCAATGTCATGTTCTTAACGAACGAGACGGGCTAATGAGCTCTTTTTATAACAAAGAAAACAAAGGCCGCTATGATAGCGGCCTTTGTACAAATTACAATCAAACTTTGTGGGTTGCGATTACTTCGCAATACGCTTGTATTTGATACGGTGTGGTTCTGCGGCTTCAGGACCCAATGTTTTCTTCAACCAATCCATGTACTCTGTGTAGTTACCTTCGTAGAAGTTAACTTGGCCTTCGTCACGGTAGTCAATGATGTGGGTCGCGATACGGTCAAGGAACCAACGGTCGTGCGAGATAACCATTGCACAACCAGGGAACTCTAGTAATGCTTCTTCTAGAGCACGCAGTGTTTCAACGTCAAGGTCGTTGGTTGGTTCGTCGAGTAGCAACACGTTGCCGCCCGCTTTAAGAAGCTTCGCAAGGTGGACACGGTTACGCTCACCACCCGATAGTTCACCAATAATCTTTTGTTGGTCACTGCCTTTAAAGTTAAAGCGTGAACAGTATGCACGAGCTGGGATTTCGAAGTTGTTGATCTTAATGATATCAGCACCTTCAGAGATCTCTTGGAATACGGTTTTAGAATCGTCCATGCTGTCACGGAACTGATCGACAGATGCTAGTTTTACTGTATCGCCCATCTCAATTGTGCCCGAGTCTGGTTGTTCAGTACCACTTAACATCTTGAATAGCGTCGATTTACCTGCGCCGTTAGCACCGATGATACCAACAATTGCACCTTTAGGGATGCTGAATGACAGGTCATCAATTAGAACTCGACCGTCAAATGACTTGGTCAGGTTCTTCACTTCAATAACCTTATCACCTAGACGCTCACCTGGTGGGATAAATAGTTCATTGGTTTCATTACGTTTTTGATGATCAGAGCTTTGCAGTTCTTCAAAGCGAGCCATACGTGCTTTTGACTTCGCTTGACGACCTTTAGGGTTTTTACGTACCCACTCAAGCTCTTTCTCGATAGTCTTTTGGCGAGCACTCTCTTGGGAGGCTTCTTGTTGTAGACGAGCGTCTTTTTGCTCCAGCCATGAGGTGTAGTTGCCTTCCCATGGGATACCTTCACCACGGTCCAGTTCTAAGATCCAGCCCGCAGCGTTATCTAGGAAGTAACGGTCGTGGGTGATGGCTACTACGGTACCTGTGTAATCCACTAAGAAGCGCTCTAGCCAAGCCACTGATTCTGCATCTAGGTGGTTGGTAGGTTCATCAAGCAGTAGCATGTCTGGCTTAGAAAGTAGCAAGCGACAAATAGCCACACGTCGGCGTTCACCACCTGATAGGTGCGCAATTTTTTGGTCCCATTCAGGTAAACGAAGTGCGTTTGCCGCACGCTCAAGCGCATTTTCTAGGTTGTGGCCATCTTTCGCTTGGATAAGGGCTTCTAGCTCGCCTTGCTCTTTTGCAAGTGCGTCGAAGTCTGCATCTGGTTCAGCGTATGCTGCGTAGACTGCGTCCAAACGTTTCAGAGCGTCAGCAACGTCAGCAACCGCTTCTTCAACAACTTCACGAACGGTTTTTGATTCGTCTAATACTGGTTCCTGAGGTAGGTAACCTACGTTTAGACCAGGTTGTGGACGCGCTTCACCGTCGATATCCGTGTCGATACCTGCCATGATACGTAGCAGTGTAGATTTACCTGCACCGTTCAGACCTAAAACACCGATTTTCGCACCAGGGAAGAAGCTCAGAGAGATGTCTTTAAGAATTTGACGCTTAGGTGGCACAATTTTGCTCACCCGCGACATGGTATATACGTATTCAGCCATTGCCGATCGTTCCTAAATTAACTGTCATTCAAACCCATCATTTTATACCAAGTGCTTTGTTTTTGTTACCGCATTGCAAGAATTTCCCTAACGAATGGATTTCTTATTTTGAGCTGACCGGAAACTTACACGGTTAGGGTATACACTTTTGTTATTCGTTAAGAATGACGAAGTGTTTTCTATGCGAGTTAGAAACGCTTTGTCTCCATCGTCTTAAAAGTTTGACGAGTACAATTTTTAATACACTAAGTTGCTTTACATGGACATCTGCATTCTGTGTAAATAGATGCATGTGTGAAAATTGCCTTAACATCACATGAACTCTAACAAAACTAGGCTTTAGGGCAGTATATGTCTGGGGAAAATGACACAAATGAGATTCAACGTATCTGAATTGGCTAAAAACGTATGCTGCGCCGCCGCGTTGTGTGCTATGAGTTTGAGTGCTAATGCCGCGCTGAGTTTGGAAAAGCAGCGCGAAGTATATGAGCAAGCTCAAGATTTATTAGATAAAAATGACATCGACGGATACCTTTCGATTCGTCCTAAAATTTCTGACTATCCACTAACGCCTTATGTGGATTACCGCACTTTTATTAGACAGTTACCGGAAAAGTCACCACAACAGGTGAACGAGTTTATTTCTGAGCACGAGTCTTTTCCATTTTCTCGTCGAGTTCGCGCTCCATACCTCAATCATCTTTATAAGCAAAAAGATTGGAAAACCATTACTGAGTTTCAAAAAGTCATTCCTAGTGGTGAGCGTTACCAATGTATTTTCTACGTCGCTCAATTAAAGCAAGGCAAGAAAGTCGCGGCGTTTAAAGGGGCTGAACATATGTGGTTACGTGGCATCAGCATTGCTTATGAGTGTGACCCATTATTTGAAGCATGGGACAAGGCGGGTGAGCGTACCGATGAACTGATTCTACAGCGTATGTTACTGGCGTTTGATGCTCGTAATGGCGGTTTGATGAGTTACTTGCTCAAACTGCCTAAATCAGCGCAGGCAAAGCAACAAGCCAAAGAAATGAAAGCGTTGTTTGATAATCCTTCAAGTGTTGCGGAATTCGCGAAGAAAAAACCTGCGAATGATTTTAATCGAGCGCAAAGTGAATATGCGTTAGAAAAGTTGGCTCGCATGAACACTAGCCAAGCACAAGGTGCGTACGATGCTGTCATTAAAGGACAGAAGTTTTCTCCAGAAAAAGCGCAAGAACTTGCCGACTATATTGCATTTCGATTGACTCGTACGGAGTCTGAGTCATTAGCTAAATGGCGCGATGATAAAACGAAAACCAGTCAGTACTTACCGTTGATTGAAACGCGCATCCGCTTAGCGATTCAAAATGCAGATTGGAAAGGCGTACAAGAGTGGATTGCTGTTCTAAATAAAGAAGAACAAGCCACGCTACGCTGGCAATATTGGCTTGGAAGAAGTGAAATAGCGTTAGGTGATGACATCGCGGGGAAACAGCGTTTAGCAACTCTGCTTGGGCAACGAAACTTCTACAGTGTGGCTGCCGCCAATGCAATCGGGCAATCAATCAAATACCCAACGCATACGGTTAAGTTGGATAAGAAAGTTGTTCAACCCTATCAAGACTCGTTAGCTCGTATCGAAGAGTTGATCGCGACGGATAAAATCGCAGCAGCGAAGAGTGAATGGGCACACTTACTGCGCCGCGTAGGGAAAGATGAAAAGGCGATGTTGGCGGCTTATGCATCATTTAAACGTTGGCATCACCTAACGGTGACCGCGAGTATTCAAGCGCAGATGTGGGATAATATCGAACTTAGGTTCCCAATAGCACACCGCTGGTGGTTTAACTTTTATGCGAAAAAGCACAACATTGATCCCGTCACGATGATGTCTCTCGCTCGACAGGAAAGTGCGTTAGATGTTGAAGCCCGCTCTCCAGTTGGCGCTCGTGGTCTTATGCAGATCATGCCTGCGACGGCGAAGTACACGGCACGTAAATATAAGTTGAGTTATCAAGGTACGCAGGATCTCTACAATGTAGGAAAAAATATCGAAATTGGTAGCCATTATTTGCAAGGTTTATTAGAGGATTACGATAATAATCGTATTTTTGCTCTTGCTGCTTATAATGCAGGTCCTAACAGAGTAAAAACGTGGCGAGAGCGTACCCAAGGAAAAGTGGATGCTTATGCCTTTATTGAGGCAATTCCATTTAAAGAGACGCGCGGTTATGTGCAAAACATCTTGATGTTTGAAACATACTATCGTGATCTTTTGGGTATCGATGGCGCGTTCTTGAATCAACATGAGATCAATACCAAGTATTGAGTGAGGTAACTTGATGTCGCACGAACCCGAGTACAAAGACTGGCAACAGATTATTGAGCTAATTCGAACAAGTATGGGCACCCAGCAAGATGACATGCTGTTAACTATGCTGATGTCACGTGATGAGAGAGAGTCATTAATATCACGCGTTAATATAATTAACGAACTTCTTAAAGGAGAATTATCTCAACGTCAGATCAGTCAGATGCTTGGTGTGGGCATTGCCACCATTACTCGAGGCTCTAACGAACTAAAGTCGAAATCTGATGAAGAAAAAGACAAGTTGAAAGTCTTGTTAGAACAAGTTGCGGTATCTAAGTAGACAGTATATCCAATTTGCTTTTAGGCCTTGGTGTTACAAGTGACTAAGATAACGTATTACAAAGGGCGGAAATATCCGCCCTTTTTGCGTATCTAGAGACTAGGCTGAGTGTTATAAATTTGAAGGAAAGTGCTCAGGGTTTGTGAATGGAATTAAAGCCAGAATCAAGGCTTGGTGATAGACTGAGCTTCGAGTTAGCTGGTTTTGGGTTAGCAGGCTAATAGCGCCACCTTTCTGTTTGATGTTATCAGTACCAAACACTTCGTCCATTACATCTCCCAACTCATTCGCATCCTTGAGTTTTTCCAAGACTTTTGGCGGCAACATTAAGCTTGCAGAACGAGATTCACCGCGGTGAGTCTCTGATTCAACCACCATCCAAGCAAACGTCACGTTTGCTTCAATTCCCGCTTCGAGACCGACATAGTAATCCGCGTTTGGCATCTCTACTTTTGCGTTTTTAACGCGGTTTAGCGCACCACGATGAGTTTCTTCATTCGTCATGGGCTGATCTGCGACCTCACTCGGTACACTGATGCCAACGAAGTTGAACTCTTGATGCGGAAATGCATTACGAAATGCACTTTGAACTGCATTAATTTTGGCTGGGTTTAGCGATGCGATTACGACTTTTTGGGTTGCCATGATCTTTTTACTCACTGGTGTCTATTAACTCAATTTTACTTGCGTAGGCTTTACGTTCTCACTCGGGTAACAGCCTAATACTTTCAAGTGCTTAGTGATTTTTGTTAGCTCTTCAAGTGCCTGTTGCATTTCTGTCGAAGCAAGATGTGATGTCAAGTCTACGTAGAACATCTCTTCCCACGGGTTCCCCATAATTGGGCGTGATTCTAGCTTGGTCATATTGATGCCGTAACGTTGCAGCACTAATAGTGTTTCAACCAATGAGCCTGCCTCTTGGGAGGTCGACATGATCAATGTGGTTTTTGCTGGAATCTGAGTAGAAACTTCAACCGGTTTACGAGCAACCACGATAAAGCGAGTATGGTTTTCGGTTTGGTTTGCGATGTTGCCTTGAATTGCTTGCAAGCCATATAGCTTACCGCTTGATGCATTACCAATTGCAGCTACATCATCACGATCCATCTCTTGGACTTTCTGCATTGCATCTGCTGTGCTCGCGCAGGACTCCAGCTTTACTCCTTTCATACGGCTTAAAAACTCACTGCACTGTTGGTGTGGCTGAGGGTGTGAATACAGCGTTTTAATATCTTCCAGACGAATGTCTTTTTTCGCAACCAAGCAGTGTTCGATTGGTTGAGTTAGCTCTCCAACGATGTAAAGCGTCGTGTGTTGTAGTAAGTCATACACTTCATTAATAGAGCCTGAGCTGGTGTTTTCGATTGGCAGAACGCCATAATCAGCATGGCCAGATTCAACCGTTTGAGTCACTTCTTTAAAGTGCTCGCAGTTGAGCTCGATAAGCTCCGTATTTTTACGACTGAAGTATTCGCGACTTGCCAAGTGCGAATAAGAGCCTTTGGCTCCTAAAAAAGCGACGCGAGCAAGTGGCTTACGGCTTTGCTGTGGGTTAACGAGATTTTGCAGATAACTTTGTTGAAGCAGAACTGAGTCTTCAATGATGGTATGGAAAAGTTTGGTGATGTACTGCGCGTCAAGTTCGTATTTATCTTGGCCATTAGAAATCAGCTTGACCAATAATTGCTGTTCACGGACGGCGTCGCGAACAGGCTTTGAGGTTTGTACTTTGCTTTTGGCTACTTCAATGCTGAGTTTACGGCGCTCAGACAATAAGCTGAGAAGTTGGTCATCCAACTCATTCAAGCGTAAACGAATTTCTTCGAGGGAAATAGGTTGGTCAGTCATCAATTCTTTCCTTATAAAAAAGCCTCCCGATTTGGGAGGCTTTCTGTTTGTTTTTGACTTTTCTTTCACAAACGAGTTCGCCCCTCCAACTATGGGAGGAAAAAGAAGTCAAAAATAAACAGTGAGGTTAAATGCATAAATAGTGCTTAATTTATGAGTGTTTAAACACAATAAGCAAGGCTGGGGAGAGCGTCAAGCAAAAAAATAGCGCCTTTCGGCGCTATTTCCTCAATCTGTTCAGTTTACTCTTCTTCTTCCACTAGCTCAGGCTTACTTGCACGTCGAGCTTCAGGTTTGTGGGTCAGCTTGTTCAATTGTCGTTCTAGTTTTTGCTCCACTTCGTTGATAGCTGCGTAAAGATCTTCGTGAGTTGCTGAGGCAATGAGCTGGCCTTTAGGAACTTTGATAACCGCTTCGAATTTCTTCTGTTTGTTTGGTTCCTCACTGAAAGTTGCTTGGCAACCAATTAGGTCTACTTGCCATTTCTCCAGTTTTTTAAATTTGCTCTCAATATGAGCTCGGATTGCAGAGGTGATTTCGATGTTTTTGCCAGTGATATTCATTGTCATAAGTGTTTTTCCTCTGTTGCATCCCTCATGGGTTGAGTTCAGATTACCGCTTTAAGCATAAAAAAATGTGATTCAGATCATTATTTTGCTCGGGTTTTTTATGATGAAAAATGAATGTGATCTCACTCAAGAACTTCTGAGATTTATCGTGAAATTGCTTGTTATCGGTTAGTAAATCCGTAGATTGGATAGAGTACTCAGCTGAAAACGGCCTCGTTTTTAGGGAAGTTTTACGGCCTAATATTTGAGGTGGTTAAAATTTAACTACACGTAAGGTGTGATGACGATCACTGAGTCTCTCCAATGAATCCATTTAAAAAGCCGCTTACTGTACAAGCGGCTTTTTACTGTCTGGCATTTGGCTGACTTTTCGTAGCGGTATCATGAAAATGGGGTCTTTTGGGGCTAGTGAAACCCTTTCTAGACTTTTGACTTGGTCCAAACTTTCTAGTTGTTTGTATATTATGTAGTAGCGATTAATGCTTGTGACGTACCCAACCGTTGAGCTTAAACTTTTCCGCATAACGACTTCAACGTTATTAAACCAAACATTAGGATCGTAACCTTGTTGGGCTGCACGCTTACGAATACGCTCTACATTGCCGGGGCCCGCATTGTAAGCCGCCAATGTAAAGTAGAGTTTATTTTGTGCAGTAATATCAGGATCACTGAAGTACTGCTTACGCAAAAAAGCTAAGTATTTCACTCCAGCATGAATGTTGTTTTCTAATTGTCGAACATTTTTGATATTGATATTCGGATCTTGAGCGGTGCTAGGTAGGACTTGCATTATGCCAACGGCACCTCGACTTCCAACTAGGTCGTTATTAAATCCTGATTCCTTGTAAGCGATTGCAGCGATCAGTAAATAGTCGATATCGTATTTCTCACCATAGCGTGAAAATAGCGCCGCGAGTTTTTCTAGTTGAGCAATTTTCTTAGGGTTAAGAGCTCTGTTCAACCATCCCGTATTATCGATGTATTTACCGTAAATAACGTTACCGAGTAGTGTCCCAGAGCGAGACTTCTGGATGAACTTATTCACGACGGCTTTTAATTTGGGACTATTTTCTCGCATTGCCCAAGCAATTTTGCCATTTTTGCGGATAGGGATTTTTTTGTGAACCCGAATATCATCCATCACTTTCAGCCAAAGCTTGGCTTTATGGCTATCGAGAACAATGGCTTTGACGTAACCATTGTTGAGCATTCCGACCAGCTCATAATCTTGAAGTGTTTCTTCAATAAAGTGCACGATAACAGGCGGTAAGCCTTTTTTGTTTAGTTTCTTATTTAGTGTCTGAATGCTTTCAAAGTAGCTAGAACTGGCGCGCACCCAAATCTCTTTGCCGCTCAATTGTTCGATTTTCGTCATCGTTGGTGTGCTTTTGTTTGTCACTACCCACTCTTGAATACCAGTGAGGATGGGTGAACTGAACTCCACTTTCTGTTTGCGCGTGTCGGTAATAGTCAGGTTGGCGACAACTAAGTCACCTGAACCGTTTTCTAAGGCTGGCAGTAGCTGGTCGCGGGCAACAGGAATAATTTGTACGTTAAGCTTTGGTTTGAGTTTACGAAGGTCTTTTTCGAAATGCGCCAGCAATTCCGCGCCTATGCCTTTTGGTGTGCCGCCCTCAATGTAGTAAAAGCCTAAATCAGCAGAAACTAAGACGCGCAGTACATTCTTCTCCTTGATGACGTCGAGGTCCCCAGTATAAGGAGGCTGTTTGAGCGGCGAGATTTGCAGTGCGCAAACGGAAGCAGACAATAGGAGCAGCATAACTGCGCAAAGCTTAGATATCGTCACGTTCACATCCTTTTTATAAAGGGGGGAGGAGAACTTTAAGCATATGTGGAGCTAGGAAGATCATCAAGAAAGGGCTGAATACACTATTGAGAGTAATAAAAAACCGCCACGGTAAAAACGGTGGCGGTTCAGTTTAAAGCAAGTTCAATTACTTCACAGGGTTGAGCTCGATAAGCTTTTCGGTTCTTGCTACGGCGTCTTCCAAACCAAGTTGCTTGTAGGCCTCTAGCTGGATAGTCAGTGACTTACGTGCAGCTTCTGTGTCTGGATACGCTTTTTGTAGCTCTTGGCTGCGATTAATAGCAGCGACCCAAGCTTCACGGCGAAGGTAGAAGTCAGCAGTCGCTAAATCATAGTTCGCTAGACGGTTTTTCAGCGCAACCATACGTTTTTGTGAATCTTCTGCATATGGGCTATTCGGGTAGCGTTGAAGTAGTTTTTTGAAGTCATCAAACGCTTTTTTTACCGGTTCAGGATCGCGATCGCTTCGATCTACGCTGAATAAATCATGCATAAAGTTACGATCTTGCGCCATGTGGCTTAGACCTCGCATGTACAGCACCCAATCCATCTTTTCATGGGTTGGGTTTAAACGCATAAAGCGAGAAATGGTTGCCAAGCCCAAAGCAAGGTCGTCGTTTTTGTAGTACGCATAGATTAGGTCAAGCTGCACCTGTTCTGAGTAGGCACCGAATGGGTAACGTGAGTCTAATGCTTCCAGTTTCTCAATTGCAGAAAGCCAATTACCACTTTGAAGAGAAATCTGTGCGTCTGCATACAGTTCCGAAGGCGGCACATCAGGAACGATTTCTTCTTTGCTTGCACATCCAAACAGAAGGGATACCGCTAAAAGGCCTGTTAAAGTCTGACGTTTCATATCAGGAGTCTGTTCCTTGAATCTAAATATTTCTTAAGCTGCCGTTACTTTCTTTCCAGTAACAGATACAATGACGTAATAGTCTATTTTTTCACAGTCGTGAGCATTAGTCTCACAGTTTTTAAAAAAGTTCGATATGGCTCAGCAGATTGTATTAACAAATACCGTAAAAGATAGCCAGTTAGGTCAACGTTTAGACCAAGCTATCGCCGAATTATTCGCGGACTTCTCTCGCTCGCGCCTAAAAGAGTGGCTGCTTGATGGGAAAGTTCAAGTTGATGGTGAAGTTGTCACTAAACCTCGTACCAAAGTAATGGGTGGCGAGGAAATTACATTGCAAGCCGAGTTAGAAGATGAAGAACGCTGGGAAGCGCAAGATATCCCGCTAGATATCGTCTATGAAGATGAAGATATTATCGTTATCAACAAACCTCGTGACTTTGTGGTTCATCCGGGCGCTGGTACGCCTGATGGCACTGTACTTAATGCGTTGTTGCATCATTACCCTGATATTGCAGAAGTACCTCGTGCAGGTATCGTGCACCGTTTGGATAAAGACACAACGGGTTTGATGGTGGTGGCGAAAACCGTTCCTGCACAAACTCGTCTGGTTCGCGCACTGCAAAAACGTAATATTACTCGTGAGTACGAAGCGATCGCTATTGGTCGTATGACTGCGGGCGGTAAAGTGGATCAACCTATTGGTCGTCACTCTACTAAGCGCACGCTTATGGCGGTAGCACCAATGGGCAAACCAGCAGTAACGCACTACCGTGTTGCTGAACGCTTCCGCGAACACACGCGTATTCGCTTGCGTCTAGAAACGGGTCGTACGCACCAGATTCGTGTGCACATGTCTTATCTTCAGCATCCGCTGCTCGGTGATATTGCATATGGTGGACGTGCTCGCATCCCGACAGGTGCGTCTGAAGAGCTAACGGCAATGATCCGGGGCTTCGATCGCCAAGCATTGCACGCAGTAATGCTGCGCTTTGAGCACCCAATTACGGGCGAAGTTCTTGAGTTTCATGCTCCAGTGCCTGATGACATGGTTGTGATGACTGAAGCGCTTCGTCAAGATACAGAAGAGCACGGCTTACCGGAAGAATTCTAATATGAAGACGATCATTCCGAATTGGCCAGCGCCTAAAAATGTCAAAGCTTTCGCCTCAACACGCATAGGCGGATTTTCGACAGGCCCTTACCAAGGGCTAAATTTAGGTACTCACGTTGGGGATGATTTGTCTTTAGTAGAGAAGAACCGAGCTTGGTTGGCGCAACAGGCAAGCATGCCAAATGCGCCAATCTGGTTAAACCAAACGCATTCAACCGTTGTGGCTCAAGCAAATGAACCAACAACACAGGTGCTTGATGCGGATGGTGTATTTACTTCTTCAAGCCATGTTGTTTGTTCAGCGATGACCGCCGATTGTTTACCTGTATTATTGACTAATACACAAGGTACGCAAGTAGCCGCTGTTCACGCAGGTTGGCGCGGCTTAGCAAATGGCATTGTCGAAAATGCGTTAGCGTTGTTTTCTGGTGAAGTGATAGCGTGGCTTGGCCCTGCCATTGGCCCTCAAGCCTTCGAAGTGGGTGAAGATGTTCTGCAAGCTTTTGTTGATTTTGATTCACAGGCGAATCAAGCATTTGCTCCACGCGATATCGACGGTAAATGGTTTGCTGACATGTCGGTGCTGGCAACGCAACGTCTAAACCGGGCTGGTGTGACACAAGTGTTTGATTCTGGACTTTGTACTTACCAAGATAAAGCCTCTTTTTACTCTTATCGCCGTGATGGTAAGACTGGTCGACAAGCAACCTTTATTTGGATCGAAGACTAGCTATAAGCACCAAAGTGCTAAGATGCATACTACTATTTTTGCAAAGCTATCTTTATTCATTCACTCCCTTGAAATTCCCCACCCGAGTATCCATCTTTCTAACTGTCAAAAGAATTTCCTTTAGTTGAGGTTAGGAAGGTAGATATGCGTCTTGATCGATTCACAAGTAAGTTTCAAATCGCTATCTCTGATGCTCAATCACTAGCGTTAGGGCGCGATCATCAATATATCGAGCCAGTTCACCTCATGGTGGCTTTGCTTGATCAAAATGGCAGTCCAATTCGTCCATTGCTTACTATGCTGGATGTGGACGTAACGCATTTACGCTCTAAATTGAGTGAAATGTTAGATCGATTACCAAAAGTCAGTGGCATCGGTGGGGATGTTCAGCTCTCTAGCTCGATGGGCACATTGTTTAACCTGTGTGACAAAGTGGCGCAAAAGCGTCAAGACTCCTATATCTCGTCTGAAGTCTTCCTGCTTGCCGCTTTAGAAGATCGCGGACCATTGGGGCAATTGCTCAAAGAGATCGGCTTAACAGAGCAAAAAGTCAGCCAGGCAATCGAAAAGATCAGAGGTGGTCAAAAGGTCAATGATCCGAATGCAGAAGAGCTTCGTCAAGCATTGGAAAAGTTCACCATAGACCTTACCGAACGTGCAGAGCAAGGTAAATTGGATCCGGTTATCGGCCGTGATGATGAAATCCGTCGTACTATCCAGGTATTGCAGCGTCGTACTAAAAACAACCCTGTGATTATCGGTGAACCAGGCGTAGGTAAGACAGCAATTGTTGAAGGCTTAGCGCAGCGCATAGTTAACAACGAAGTACCTGAAGGTCTGCGTGGTCGCCGTGTGCTGTCATTAGACATGGGCGCACTGGTTGCTGGTGCTAAGTACCGTGGTGAATTTGAAGAGCGTTTAAAATCAGTATTGAATGAACTTGCTAAAGAAGAAGGCAACGTCATCCTCTTCATTGATGAACTACACACTATGGTCGGTGCTGGTAAAGGTGAAGGCTCAATGGATGCGGGCAACATGCTAAAACCGGCATTAGCTCGTGGTGAGCTGCACTGTGTTGGCGCAACAACATTGGATGAATATCGTCAGTACATCGAAAAAGATGCAGCATTAGAACGTCGTTTCCAAAAAGTGCTGGTGGATGAGCCGACCGTTGAGGATACCGTGGCGATTTTACGTGGCTTGAAGGAGCGTTATGAGCTTCATCATCACGTCGAAATTACTGACCCAGCGATTGTTGCTGCGGCGAGCTTGTCACATCGCTATGTCTCCGACCGTCAGTTGCCGGATAAAGCGATCGACTTAATCGACGAAGCGGCTTCAAGCATTCGTTTACAAATTGACTCTAAGCCAGAGTCCTTGGATAAGCTTGAGCGTAAAATTATCCAACTCAAAATTGAGCAACAAGCACTAAGTAACGAGCACGATGAAGCGAGTGAAAAGCGTTTGAAAGCGCTTAATGAAGAACTCAATGAAAAAGAGCGAGAGTATGCTGAGCTAGAAGAGGTTTGGAATACAGAAAAAGCAGCTCTTTCTGGTACTCAACATATTAAGTCTGAGCTTGAACAAGCTCGTATGGACATGGAGTTTGCTCGCCGTGCTGGCGATCTAAACCGTATGTCGGAGCTTCAATATGGTCGTATTCCTGAACTTGAGAAGCAGTTAGATCTTGCAACCCAAGCTGAAATGCAGGAAATGACGCTATTGCGTAATAAAGTAACCGACAACGAGATTGCAGAAGTACTTTCTAAGCAAACCGGTATTCCGGTATCCAAGATGCTAGAAGCGGAAAAAGAGAAACTACTTCGCATGGAAGACGTGCTGCATAATCGTGTAGTAGGTCAAAGCGAAGCGGTCTCTGTTGTATCGAATGCCATTCGTCGTAGTCGAGCTGGGCTTTCTGATCCAAACCGACCAATTGGCTCCTTCTTATTCTTAGGTCCAACTGGTGTGGGTAAAACAGAGCTTTGTAAGACACTTGCGAGCTTTATGTTCGACAGTGAAGATGCGATGGTCCGTATCGATATGTCTGAGTTCATGGAGAAACACTCAGTGGCAAGGTTGGTTGGTGCACCTCCAGGCTATGTCGGGTATGAAGAGGGTGGTTACTTAACTGAAGCGGTTCGTCGCAAGCCGTATTCGGTAATTTTGTTAGACGAAGTAGAGAAAGCGCATCCGGATGTATTTAACATTCTGCTGCAAGTTCTCGATGATGGGCGTTTAACGGATGGTCAAGGTCGTACTGTTGACTTCCGTAATACGGTTGTGATCATGACATCTAACTTGGGTTCATCTCGTATCCAAGAGAATTTCGCAACATTAGACTATCAAGGTATCAAGAGTGAAGTGATGGATGTGGTTAGCAAACACTTCCGCCCAGAGTTCTTGAACCGTGTTGACGAAATCGTGGTGTTCCATCCACTTGGTCAAGAGCACATTAAGTCCATTGCTTCTATTCAATTGGAACGTTTGGCGAAACGACTAGAGGAAAAAGGCTATCAACTAGAAGTTTCCGACAAAGCGCTCGATTTGATCGCTCAAGTTGGTTTCGATCCTGTGTATGGTGCGCGTCCTTTAAAACGTGCAATTCAGCAGAATGTCGAGAACCCGTTAGCCAAATCAATTCTTTCTGGTGAAATCGTTCCAGACAAGACAGTGCAGCTAATTGTTACTAATGACCAAATTTGTGCTCATCAATAATTGTATGGATACAGTAAAATTGAGATAAAAATCACACTAAAGGGGCCGTTTGGCCCCTTTTCTGTAGTTTTTTAGAGTCTTTTGTCTGTTTTCTATACGAATAAACTAAAAAGGTGAGTTTTTTTAAAAAATGCACTTGTGTTCTTTAATGAACTCCCTATAATGCGCCTCCGTTGTCACGGGAAAGCAAGTGAAGCGGAACCTAAACAACTACGGTTAGTGAGTTAAAATTAACTCGCAGATAAATAACTTAAAAAAGTGTTTGACACGATAAGTTATCTAGCTAAAATAGCCGTCCACTTTGAAGGTAACTTCGAAGTGTGCTCTTTAAAAATATAGACCTATCAATCTGTGTGGGCACTCGTTGATGATAATCCAATTAGAAGCTTCGGCTTAAAATTAGGTTTCAATGATACGAAGTGACCATTCGAATTGGGAAGCAGCCTTGAGCTGTTTTGTTTTACTTTTCAAAAGTGAAAACCAATAAGAGCACAGTCAATTCAAACATTACTTATGTAATGTTCAGTATTCATTGAGCCGAACAAAATCTTAAATTGAAGAGTTTGATCATGGCTCAGATTGAACGCT